>NZ_JBFUHS010000008.1:0-174374 GCF_056402255.1 Pseudomonas sp. P4_B4 | reverse complement strand
GAGTAAAGAAGTCGCCCAGAAAGTGGCATGTAACACCCGTCGTTGGTGGGACAACAGTCGATGGGCCTTGAATTGGGTGCTTAATCTCGCGTGGTTTGATCGCTTGGGACTTCCACGTCTCTCCTGACCTCAATCCCTCGAACCGCCCGGTGCGGACCCGCATGCCGGGTGGTGTGGCAGGGGTACGGTCTATGAAGGCCGTCCCCTATGCCGATTGCCTGCTAATGCTTGCCCGATGTCCTCCACGGCCCGGCGAAATCTCTGTCGGCAGCAGGCGACCGTTCCTGCTTTCGGCAACGCCGTGGCTGGTTATGTTGGTGTTCCAAAAACAGTTGCCATGGAATGCACATGATTGACCATCAGACACCGCTTCATTCCGAACCTGAGCCGTTGCGCGAAACACTGAAATCTGTGGTGAGCGCGGCTTTACCGCAGTCTCCCGAGCAGTTCAGTGCGCAGTTGATCAAGGAAAAATGGGGGCAAGACATCGACCCGCAAAACGCCCTGTTGGTCACCCTGGATTACCGCTACCGCGGGCACCCGCCGCAGGACGGCATCGAGCAAGGCCAGGTGGCAAGCACACAAACCCTGGTGCAGGCGTTGCTGGCGAACTACCAGACCGTCGGTGACGGGCGTTTTGCCGAAAGCATATTGGGCTTGTTCACACCGCCTGATGTCGGCCCGTCCATTCGCATCGTGGAGCATGTCGATGAATTCGCCGACCACGGCAATGGCAATCACCATACCTATGAAGGTATCTATCGCCAGACCACGCCCCAGGTGTATGGGCCGGCAACGCAAATTGACCTCAGGCCAGCGGCGTTCAAACAGTGGGTGTGGGAACTGGATCTGCAAACCCTCTATCAGGCTTACCTGGATCGCGCCTGGCCCTCCGATAAACGAATCGTCCAGGCGCAGCCTTACGACCTGAGAACCTCGGCCAAGGCCGCCTTTATCATGAGCGCCTGCCTGCAACATCAGGAGGGCAGTTTGAGTCAGGAAGGCCTGGCCCTGGCCATGCAGGCCGCCGGATTGCCAACGGAGCAGGCCTGGAGTGCGTTGACCATCGATCAGGTGCAGGCGCCCACTCGCGTCAGTGCGCCGATCGAAGTCGGTCGGCTGACGATCTATCGTTACACCTCGGACGATATCTGGTGTTACCGCCACCGTCACAGCGGCCGGGTCTTGTTGAATATTCCCGGTAACTCCTCACCCTTGCATGAATTCGCCGACTTGCAGCACCTGCGCCAATGGATCGTGGCCCAAGGCAGGGTTGCCGCCACACGGCAAGCGCTGGTCGCGCATTTTGCCGAGGACGATCGTGAAGACGGCACCTTCCATGCGGGCGTGTTGACGGCGTTGGAGGGCATGGCGGTTTACCCGAAGGAACACTGGCTGAAAAAGAACGCGGGGTTCTTCAACAACGACGGTTTCTGGGACCCGCAGGACTACATCGACCTTGAGCGTGCGCCGACCGACACCGATCCCTTCGCGCAGCTGGTGCTGACCATGAAGCAGGCCTCCATGGCCAGCGTCAAAACCATCCGTGACGATGCCCAGGTCAATCGCGACAACCTGAGCGCGGTGGTGGAACCGCTTGTGCAGTGGATCAATCGGCTGGGGCCTTTGGCATTGTTCATTCCAGGAGGTGAGGGCGTCCTGGTGCTGGCCGGGCTGATCGACGCCGGTTATGGCCTCGATCAGGCCATCAACGGTAAAACACCGGAGCAGCGCTCCGAGGGCGTGACGCGCACGGTGTTCGGCTTGCTCAATGCGCTCCCGTTGGCCGGGGCGGTGGCGGTACTCAAGGGCGAAGAAAAAATCGCCGGAACGCTGCACGAGCCGGGGGAGCCCGGGAACGAGCCGCATCCCGGAGCGCCGGCCGAGCCCACACCCGGATCGGTTTCGGCACCGGTGTCGACACGTGTGGAGTTGATGCGTGGCGTTTGCGCACCGCTTGCTGCCTTCAGTGATGAGATATTGGCGCAGATCGCCCGGATCAGTACGGTCGACGACGATATGCTGCGTCTGATGCAGATCGGCCGCGCGCCGACGCCGTCGCTTGCCGACACCATCACTCGCTTCAAGCTCGATCAGGAACTCGAGGCCGTCGCCGATCCGCAAGCACGGGCCGGACTGTTCAATGCCCGCTATCAGGCGCTCCAACACTCGGACCAGGATTGGATTCGCCTGTTTCAGCGCGAATACCAGGGTTTGCCGAAAGGTGCCGTAGAGCAGATCCTCGACCGTTCGGGGGTCGACATCGATCGGCCCGTCGATGCTGACGAGGCGCTGCAACTGTTCAAGCGCCTGGACAACAAGGCACGCGAGTATCAGCAACATGTACGACTCAACCGGGCCTATGAGGGGCTGTACTTGCGTTCGGTCAGCCATCCCGATTCCGATGTGCTGGCGTTGCATTCCCTGGAGCGCCTGCCCGGTTGGCCGAAAGGCTTGCGCATCGAAGTGCTCGACGGGTCAATCAGTGGCCGGGGCCTGGACCGTTGCGGCCCGCTCGATTCGGTGGATTGCCGGCGCTTGATCAAGGTCGGTGATCGCTATCGGTATGCCACGGTGGCGGCTACCGACGGCGAGGGTTCGGATCTGTTTGCCGCGCTGGTCGATCTATTGTCAGGGGAGGAACGCGCGGCGATGTCGCTAAACTCGCCCGACACGGCCAGCCAGTTGCGCCTGCGTATTGGCGGGCACGCCTTGTCCCGCTCCGAACTGATACTCGGCCTGGATCGAATGGATTCGCGGTTGCCCTTCGACGCCAGGGGATTGCGCGGCGGCGGCTTTCCGAACACGCCACAGGCCGCAGCGCTGACTCACGGAGTCATGCGTCTGCAGGTCAAGGATCTGTATCCGGATTTCACCGAGGCCCAGGCGGATGAGTTGCTTATTAACGCGGGTGCCGGGGCGCAAGCGCTGGTGGATCGCCTGATTCTCGAGATGCAGCAATTGCATGCCGATCTGCGCCACTGGGTCGACCAGGCCGTGCTGGATGTCGATGACATGGACGTGGATTTTCTCGCTGTGGGCGATGATGATGCCGCGGGCATGAGTCCTCAGCAGGTGGCGGCGTACAATGTCGAACTGCTGCAAACCGTGATCGATTACGAGCGTGAAACGCGAATTGAACTGGGCGACGAGCTGATGAGCATCTGGCAAAAATGCCCGCCCCAGAGCAATAGAGTCATGTCTGGCGAGGTGTTCTGCGGTTACAGGCTGGACCTGGGGTACGAGGACTTCCATCGCTTGCCGACAATGAGCATTCGCTTCAATGAAGTCGTCGAGCTATCGATGCAGGGGCTGCACCTTATCGAGCGCGAGAGCCTTAACGATTTTCTCGAAAGCTTTCCCAATCTGCACTCCCTGAACCTGGAGCGTGTCGACCTGCGTCGGCTCAATGCAGACGATGTGCTGGAGGGGGTATTGCCTGCACCGGTTCGGCAAATGACTCGACTCACAACGCTCAACCTGAGTTCAACCTTTCTTCAGCTTCAGGAGAACACGGCTTCGCAATTTCGTGATCTGGTGAGCTTGCAAGCGCTGGATCTGAGTGACAACCCTTTGACTGTCCCGCCCGTGGTATTGGGGTTGGATGAGTTGCGTGTATTGAACCTGAGAAACACCGGGATCAGCCATTGCCCGATTGGCATAGCCGATCAGCCGTACCTCACCTCGCTCGATTTACGTGGCAACCGGATCAGCCGTGTTCCCTACGCGATACTGAGTCAGGCGGTCTCCCGGGACCGGGTGAAACTGTGGGGTAATCCGCTGACGGATGAAGAGACGTTATTGCGCCTGGTCGATCATCGAGAGCGCACCGGTATCAATCTGTGGCTGAGTGAGCCGGGTGCCGATTACGGCAGTGCGACGCCCTGGCTGGAGGAGGGCGAAGAAAGCGTGCGCGAGGCGCGGCAACAGATCTGGCAACGATTGGCCGTCAAGCCATCGGGCAGTACGTTGCTCCGGGTCATGGACGGATTGCGCCTGACGGCGGATTTTAAGGTTGGCTATCGGTCGCTACAGGCACGCGTTTGGCGCTTGCTCCACGAGGCGGATACGTCAGAAGAGTTGTGGGGTTGGTTGCGTCAGTGCGTCGAAACGCGGATGGCCGATGCGCAGAATCCGTTCCGGTTGTTCGTGGTGCTGGAGGATCGAGTCCGGTTGTACCGCGATTGGGTCGCCATGGGGCGGCCGATGCCGCTGGCCGATTATCCGGTGTTTTAGCGGGCAGGGTAAAACGCCTTGAACCCCGGGCCGGGGTTCAAGGCGTGACGGTCAGCGGCGACGGAACAACGGTAGCGGTTCGTCGGTAGCTGCCTGATAGGACACCGAGAAGTCCTTGAGGCCTTCAAGGGCTTCGTGCGGGTCTTTGTCGGCGCGAATGGCGAACGCGTCGAAACCACAGCGATGCATGTAGAACAACTGGTCACGCAGCACGTCGCCAATGGCCCGCAATTCGCCCTTGAAACCGTAACGGTCACGCAGCAGGCGGGCGTTGGAGTAGTTGCGGCCATCGGTGAATGCCGGGAAGTTCAGGGCGATGACCTGGAACTGCGCCACGTCTTCACCGATTTCCTCGGCTTCTTCATCGGCGTCCAGCCAGATGCCCAGGCCGCCATCACGGGCCAGGAGCATGCGGCTGTGTTCGCGCCACAGCTGCAACGGCACGATGAGGTCGTCGCAGTTGCTGATCTCGTCGATGTTGAAATCCTTGGGCAGCAGGTGCCAGGTCTCGTCGACGACCTCGTTGTTCTTAATGATTCGCTGCATAGACACGCTCCTTGAAGAGGTCGATGCCAATACGCTGATAGGTGTCGATGAAGCGCTCGTCTTCGGTACGTTGTTCGATGTACACGTCGATCAGCTTTTCGATCACGTCAGGCATGGCTTCCTGGGCAAAGGACGGGCCGAGGATCTTGCCCAGGCTGGCGTCACGGCTGGCGCTGCCGCCGAGGGAAACCTGATAGAACTCTTCGCCTTTCTTGTCCACCCCGAGGATGCCGATGTGGCCGACGTGGTGGTGACCACAGGCGTTCATGCAACCGGAGATGTTCAGGTCCAGTTCGCCGATGTCGAACAGGTAGTCCAGGTCGTCGAAACGGCGCTGGATCGATTCGGCGATCGGGATCGACTTGGCGTTGGCCAGGGAGCAGAAGTCGCCGCCCGGGCAGCAGATGATGTCGGTCAGCAGGCCGATATTCGGCGTGGCGAAGCCTTGCTCGCGCAGCTCGCCCCACATGGCGAACAGTTTGTCCTGCTCGACGTCGGCCAGGATGATGTTCTGCTCGTGGGAGGTGCGCAGTTGACCGAAGCTGTAACGGTCGGCCAGATCGGCCACGGCGTCGAGCTGTTTGTCAGTGATGTCGCCCGGTGCAACGCCGGTAGGCTTCAGGGACAAGGTCACGGCCACATAGCCCGGCTTCTTGTGGGCCAGGGTATTGCGTACGCGCCAACGGGCGAAGCCCGGATGCTGCTGGTCGAGCTCGGCCAGGGCGGCGGCCTGGTTTTCCAGGGCCTTGTAGTCCGGGTCGACGAAATGCTTGGCGACGCGCTGCACTTCGGCTTCGGTCAGCGTGGTCTGGCCACCGCGAAGGTGCTCCATTTCCGCATCGACTTTCTGCGCGAAGACTTCAGGCGTCAGCGCTTTGACCAGGATCTTGATCCGCGCCTTGTACTTGTTGTCGCGACGGCCATAGCGGTTGTAGACCCGCAGGATGGCGTCGAGGTAGCTCAACAGGTCTTGCCACGGCAGGAATTCATTGATGAATGCACCGACCACCGGCGTACGGCCCAGGCCACCGCCGACCAGGACACGGAAGCCCAGTTCGCCAGCGGCGTTGTGCACCGGCTCAAGGCCGATGTCATGGACTTCGATGGCGGCGCGGTCGGAAGTCGAACCGTTGACGGCGATCTTGAATTTGCGCGGCAGGTAGGCGAATTCCGGGTGGAACGTGGTCCACTGGCGGACGATCTCGCACCATGGGCGCGGGTCGATCAGCTCGTCGGCGGCGACACCGGCAAACTGGTCGGTGGTGACGTTGCGCAGGCAGTTGCCGCTGGTCTGGATCGCGTGCATCTGCACGGTGGCCAGCTCAGCGAGAATGTCCGGAATGTCTTCCACGGCCGGCCAGTTGAACTGCACGTTCTGCCGGGTACTGATGTGGGCGTAGCCCTTGTCGTAGTCGCGGGCAATTTTGGCCATCATTCGCATCTGGCGCGAAGTCAGTTGGCCGTAAGGCACGGCGACTCGCAACATCGGCGCGAAACGCTGGATATAAAGACCATTTTGCAGGCGCAGGGGGCGGAATTCTTCTTCGCTCAGCTCGCCTGCCAGATAGCGTCGGGTCTGATCACGGAACTGCTTGACGCGGTCCTCGATGATCCGCTGATCGTATTCGTCGTATACGTACATATAAGTCCTGTTCTCAGGCTTGGGCCGGTCGGAAACAGCGGCGTTTTTTTGGCTTGCTGGCGTCCGATAAAACCTCGGCAATTCTGCGCGCACGGCCGCGCACTCCCTACGGAGCCGGGGCAAGATACCAGTTTGCGTTTATGCGTAAAAGTGATGTTTGAGCATATGTAAAGAACCAAATCGCCTAATGAGAATCGTTGTTGCAAAGACCCTGTTTGTGATGCGGGCAATCGTCGTCTTTACTCTGCTCGAGTCTTTATGCAATCACCGATAAAACCGACAAGAGGCGATGCAATGAGCAACCCAACCAAAGCACGGAAAAGCGATAGCACCGTTGATGCATGGGCAATTTTGTTCCTGATCATTCTGGTCGTGGGGACGGCGGTTTTCTGGGTCAGTCATCAGTAAGCGACCCCGTCCGGGCCCGGTTCCGACGATTGTCTGACAAAAACCGGAAAAGTCGCCGTTTTACGGACGTTCGCTGGCTATAATGCACCGCGAATTTCCGGGGGCTCGGACGACCAATGTTGAAGTTTCTGTGTGGCGTATTACTGGCGCTTGGCATGGTCGTGGGACCCTGTGCCCAGGCGGCGTCAGTGCTGTTCCTGAACCCGGGAACCCCCACGGAAGCTTTTTGGGTGAGTTACTCGCAGTTCATGCAGGCCGCGGCGACCGACCTGGGGATGGACTTGCGCATCCAGTATTCCGACCGCGTCTCCGAAAACACCCTCCGCCAGGCTCGCGAAGCCCTTCAGGGCTACCATCGTCCCGACTACCTGGTCTTCGTCAACGAGCAATACATCGCCCCCGAAATCCTGCGGCTGGCCAAAGACAGTGGTGTGAAGCTGTTCATGGTCAACAATGCCCTGACCCCGGATCAGACGAAACTGATCGGTGCCCAACCTGACAAGTACCCCGATTTGCTCGGCAGCCTGGTGCCCAATGACGAGGAGGGCGGCTACCTGATGCTCAAGGAACTGATCCGACAGCACGGCCCGGTGGCCCCCGGCCAGACCATCGATTTGCTGGCTTTTTCCGGTTTGAAGATCACCCCGTCCGCGCAGTTTCGCGAGAAGGGCTTGCGGCGCGCCTTGGCCGAGCATCCGGAAGTGCGTTTGCGGCAGTTGGTGTACGGCGGCTGGACCCGGCAGCGTGCCTATGAGCAGGCCCGGTTGTTGTTCAAGCGCTACCCGCAGACGTCGCTGGTCTGGGCCGCGAATGACGAAATGGCGTTCGGTGTGATGCAGGCGTATGTCGAAGCGGGAGGTGTGCCAGGCAAAGGCGCGTTGTTCGGCGCGATCAACACTTCACCCGCCGCGTTGCAGGCACTGCTGGACCATCGCCTGAGTGTCTTGCTGGGCGGGCACTTCAGTCTGGGTGGTTGGGCGCTGGTGCAATTGCATGATTACGATGAAGGCGTGGACTTCAGTCAGTACGGCGGCCGTGACCAACAGATTCGGTCGTTGCAACTGATCGATCGGACACAGGCCAAACGACTGCTGGCGATGGGCACGGCGCAGGACTTCGGCGTGGACTTTCACAAACTCTCGGCCAAGGGACGTCCCGCGTCCTGGCGTTACCCGTTCACCCTGCAAACCCTGATGCACTGAGTCGCATCAAACCCCGGCCAGAAGCAGCACCAGCTTGACGATGCCGAACAGCATCAATGCAAACACCGCCGTGAACACAATCCCCAGAATCACGAAATGACTCGGCTTGCCGTGAGTGAAATCACGGGCCCGGTTCTTCCCGCTCTGCACCCCGAACGCCGCTGCCATGATGCTGTGCAGCATTTGCCAGAAGGTCGGTGGTTTGTTGTTGGCCGGATCGTCCATAAATCCCTCGCCTGAAGGTTAGTCCTCACAGCATAGCCAATCTGCCGATTCGTGCCGTGGCTGACTGAAACGCGTTGTCTCGCCTTTTTGAACTTGCGGTAACTATGTACCGCAGGTGTCCAGGCCTGGGGTGGTGTTCTGTCGCTCCATTTACCAGGAGAGACAGTATGAGTATTTCATCTCGCACTTCGCCCCCGACGTCGAAGGTGCAGTCGCCTATCGAAGGTTCAGAGTCGAAGCCGTTGCTGCCAGGGAAAAGCAGCATGCACAGTGAATCGCTTGAACGCATGACCCCCGACTGGTTGATCAACGCGACCTCCACAAGGCGCGCCGCAATCAAAGATAGCGCAACACGCCTGCCTGACTGGTACGTGCATGCATCCGGCGCGCAACAGCAGGCACTGAGGGCAAGTTTCAACGCCAGTTTTATTTCGCAGACCCGGCTGGACCAGACAATGTCCGCGCTGCACGACGCCGAAACATTCTCCGGGCCGATATTGGCCAAGGCTCTCAAGGACAGGTTCTCGATCGACGTCGACGTCAACAAGACCTGGGTGTGCTTGCGGCGCCCCCTGGAGGCTGGCGTGTTCGATATCGAAATCTCGTCTTTCGAGGTGTTGAAGCTTTCCTTGCTCCAGGCGGGATTGCACAACTTCGAGGCCTCGGAGTGTGAAGAAGGGGCCTTTCACCGTGGTTCAGGGTTCGTCGTCGAAACGCCGACCCCCGGTACGTTCAAGGATGTTGCGCTGGGCATGACGGTCAGGCAGTTCTTGTCGCTGTGCCGATCGCTGGACATCGGAGCGCAGTATCAAACCTTCGTGAGCGGTTTTTTCCAGCCAGCCGATACGCGGGCGGAAGCCAACCTGCGCGAGCAATTCATCGACAGCCAGAAAACCGCAATGAGGGCCGCAGCCGACCTGGCGTTGTTGAAAAAGGACATCGAACCGCAAGATTACACGATGATCCTTTCGATCATTGGCGGGGAAGTCCATCCCCGGATGGGCGACAGACAGGTCTGGTTTCGCGATCTCATCCTGATGAAGCGTCGGATGACCGGCTGCGTGGTGTTCAGCATCAGCGAGCAGTATCGCTACACCAGCGATTTCATCGTCTACATCCCCCATGATCCCGAACATCCGCTCAAGCGCTACACCTCGGCGCAGCTGCGTGACGAATTCAAGCGCCAGTTCACGGCCGGCAATTCACGGTCTGCAAGCGATGGCAGGCCGACCGCACACCAGCGCTTTTTCAGTCAGTTCGTGGCTTACGCCGACCGCCCTTACTACTTCAGCCAGTTCACCCGCAAGGCCGCGGATTCTCCGAGCGATCCGTTGCACTCCATCTGGGTCAAGGTCGCCCGGTACATTCCTCCGATCTCCACGTTCGTCGGTATCAAGGAGCTGCCCCCTGAAGCCCAGGGCAAGCGCGAACCGGTGGAAGATCCTTACCTCGACCCAATGGGTACGACGCGTAATGGCGTAGCCGGAATCTGGTCTGCCAACACCGATCTGTGGACTTATCTCTACGAGCAAAACTGCGCCAAGGTCATCGCCGATGCGCGCAGCCATGCCGTCCCGACTGCTGAGGTCGATGCGAAGGTTCGGGCGGCAAAGCTCAATCACCTGCTGGAAATCGGCATGCTGGGCTTGAACATGGTGTCGATGTTCGTACCGGTGCTGGGCGAGATCATGCTGACGGTAATGGCCGGGCAATTGCTGTACGAATCGTTCGAAGGGGTTATCGAATGGAGTGAGGGGGATCGCGTTGCTGCCAAGGCGCACCTGATCGATGTGGCAGAAAACCTGGCGTTGATCGCGGCGATGGCCGGGGCCGGCAAGGTGCTCGGCAAGATCGCGCCGGTTGCACCGGAGCCCGTGATCGAAGGGCTGGACGCCATCAAGCACCCCGATGGCGCGACACGGCTGTGGAAACCCGACCTGAAGGCCTATGAGTGCAACGTTGAACTGGGCGATGACATCGCCCCCAATGCTTTGGGCCAGTTTCGTGCGAACCGCAAGACTTACATCCGCCAGGCGAGCAAGGTGTATGAGATCACCTTTGATTCCTCGCTGAAGAAATGGCGCATCAAGCATCCGTCCGATGTCAGGGCCTGGCGGCCGATTCTCGAACACAACGGCCACGGTGCCTGGCGCCATACGCTGGAGCGTCCTCTTGAGTGGGATCGCCTGACCTTGTTGCGGCGCATGGGCCATGCGACCGAGGCCCTGACTGACGAACAACTGCTTACCATCGCCGATGCCAGCGGTACCCATGACAATGCCTTGCGCAAGATGCACCTCGATCGCCTGCCTCCACCTCCCGGGCTGGCTGAGTTGTTGGCGGCGTTCGAGGCTGGCCCGGGGAACACCGAGGTGGTCAAGGGGCCGGTGGCGATGCTGCAGCGAGCTTGCCCGGGGCTGAGTGAATCGGCTGCCAACAGGGTGTTGCTCGATGCCAATGCCGAGGAGCTGGAACGGTGGCAAACGACGCGGCGGATTCCCTTGAACATGCTTGAAGAGGGCCGCTGGTATGCACGGCAAGGGCGCGTCAACCAGGCCTTTGCCGGGTTGCTTCTGGAGCGTATGGCATCGGCGGACAGCCGATGGCTCGCCCTGCATTCCCTGGAAAAGCTGCCGGGCTGGTCCGACGGCGTGCGCCTGGAAGTGCGCGACGGTCACGTCGAGGGGCCGCTGATCGATGGCATTGGCAGTCAGGCTGCCGACACGCGCAAATATGTGGTCAAGAAAGGGCCGGCTTACCAGGCGTTCGATGAGCGCGGCGAGGAACTCAACGGTATCCCCCGAAGCAGTGACAATTTTTACCCGTCGATCATGCACGCCTTGCCCGACTCGGCGCGCCAGGCGCTGGGTGTTCCCCATGTGGCTCAGGGCGGCCAGTTGCGTATGGCAATCATCGATTATGCCGTCACCCATCGTGGCGAGCTGGCGAAAGGCCTGGAGACACACACCGGCAAGAAGGCGACGTTCAAGCCTCCGGTTCGGGTCAATGAACGGTTGGTGGGGTACTACGCCAGCGGGCGCGGGCAAGGGATCAATCCTTCGCTGGCGATACGGGTTCGGAATGTTTATCCGGCGCTGACCGACCAGCAGGCCAACGGATTTGTCCTGGCGCAGTTGCGGGCAGGAAAAACCGACGCGCAGATTTACGGTTTGTTGCAGACCCGCCTGCGGGAGTGGGAGACGCTTGAAGCGACGCTCGATCAATGGGTTGGCGAGCCATCGCCGAGCTCTGCCCTGGAGCGCATGCTGGGCGGTAAGGCCTCGGTCGCGCAGAGTCTCAAGGATAGCTGGCGCAACTCGCCGTTGGCCGCAGAGCAGGCGCGCTTCACATTGCTTGACCTGACCTGTGACGAAGCGCTTCCTTCGTTGTCGGCGGATTTCTCCCATGTGCGTGATCTGTACGTGCGGGGCAGGTGCATCACCGACGCCAATGCCGATGCGCTGTTGGTCAATTTTCCCAGGTTGAAAAGACTGCGGATCAACGCCACGGGCAACCAGTTCAGCAATGTGCCCGAGGCCATCGGCACGATGCCGGAGCTCACCGATCTGAGCCTGTATTCAGCTGCTCCCTACGCCGTCGACATGCCGTCGAGGCTGAGCGCGCTGACCAGGCTTGAGGACCTCACTGTCTATTGTTCGGGGTTCACGCCGATTGCGCTGGATGTCAGCCAATTGCGCAATCTGCGCCGGCTGGATGTGCTGGCACTTCCGATGTTTGAATGGCCCGCCGGGATTCTTGAACTGCCGCGCCTTGAGCGATTGAACCTCAAGGGCACCGGAATCAGAACCTTGCCCGAGGGCATTTTCAATGGACATGAAAAGCTCTGGTCCGGGCTGTCGCTGGACTGGTCGAATGTCCTTCGTGAAAATTTCAGGCCAGCGTATGAGTACGCCAAAAGGCAATCCCCACACCTTGTTGATCTCGAGGAAATGGTCAGGGATTACAGCAAGGGTGAGTTGAGACGCCTTGGCGAGGGCATCAACGAGAATCACGAGGCCTTGTTCAATCGGTTTGTCGAGCAGTGGCAGGACGCCGAGGCGAGGTACGGGGCGATCGAAGCCTTGAGTGAGCAACACCATGTACTCAATCGCAACCTCAATGACTGGTCCTATCGTGCGCTTAAACTGCCAACCGCGATCAACGAAGTGACAGGTCGGACATTAGCGGCAAACTCCCTGAGAGCCTGCTGGCGCAACGGCGTATTCAAGCGTTACGGCGCTACAGCCAATGCCTCAGTGCTCGACTTGCCCAATCTGGGGCTGAGTAGTTTTCCCGAGCTGCCGGCCGGCGCTTTCCCAGAGGTGAAAACGCTATATTTGAGGGGGAGTAAAGCGCCTGCAGCACAGATTCGCGGTTTTATCAGCGGGTTTTCCGAACTTCAAACACTCGACTTGCGTAGTTGCGGCTTGACCGAAATCCCCATCGGCCCCAACGATCTCGGAAAATTGACTCAGCTGGATCTCTCCAGTAACGCGATTGTTGTCGATTCAGGGGTTCAGCAAGGTATTGATGGGTTGCAGAAACTCGAATATTTGGACCTGAGCAGCAATCCCGTGAACACCTTGGACGTCAGCGCAATGACTCGCCTCAAGGCCTTGAATCTGCGCGCGACAGAGCTGCGGGAGTGGCCGGCAGGTGCCCAGGACTTGCCGGAGTTGACCTGGCTGGATTTGCGCGACAGCAAGATTTCCGAGCTGCCGGTGGCTGTGCTGGAAAATGAGGTATTGCTCAAAACCAATCTCGGCGGTTCGCCCTTCACACCTCAGGCTGGCGCAATGCTCAAGACCGCCTGGCAGCGGATAGAAGTTGCCAGAGTGCTGCCGGAGGGTGCCCTGGAGCGGTTCGCCATGGAGCCGATACCGCTTGGTTTCCCGCCGTCCGATAGTGGGTTTTCCATTGCGCAGCATTTGCTGGCGCTGCCTGAGGTTGCGGCGGGAGACGGCGCCGAGGTTCTCACAAAGCGCCTGCAACGTTTGAAGCCGACACTGGCGGATGATGAAGCCTTGCAAGCGCTGGAACAGATGCGCGAGCGCGGGGCGACCGAGGTGCAAATCAGCGAGCGCCTTGCCGGTTGGGAACAGACCTTCGAAGCGCTTACGCGTCAGTTGAACGGCTGGATCTTTACCCGGGGAGTGCGCGGCACAGGCTGGATGACGTCCTCAAGCATTCGCAGGCTGGGCGCCTTGCGCATCCTCGAATGCTGGCGCGAAGGCCTGACCGGCGTGGAGGGTGTTGCCAATGCAGTATTGGATCTGAGCGGCCTGCAACTGGGCGATCTCCCAGAGATGTCGGCAACACTCGAGCACGTCGGCAGGTTGAACCTGACCGGTGTAAAACTGACCCGGACAGGCTCCGACGGGTTCCTCGCCGCCTTTACCCGGCTCAAGACCCTGGAACTCAATGGCAATGGACTGGAGGCAATACCCGAGCCGGTCCAGCACATGGGGATGCTCGAGCGGCTGGAACTGTCTTCGAATCGGCTGGACGATGCCGAGCACCTCTACGCCTCGTTGAGCAATCTGGAACGCCTGAAGTGGCTTGACCTGGGCTACAACGAACTGGATTCCTTCGATCTCGACGTTTTCGATGCTCTGGTGACACTCGATCTGCGCAATAACAATCTGACGCAATGGCCGGGCGGTGTGCTGGATGCCGCCCACCTCAGAGTCCTGAATCTGAGTGGTAACGACATCACATCGGTTCCGGCGCAGGCACTGGACGGCAATCACAACGTCCTGATGATCGGCATCGATCTGAGCGACAACAACCTGGCGCTTGAGAGCCTCGAACGCTTGAGGGCTTACCGTGACTCGGGAGCACGCGACACCGTGCTGGGGCTCTCGCGCGCTGAACTCGACGAGTTACTTGATGATGCTCACGACGAAGGCGACAGTGACAGCGTCGAGTCGGATGAAGAACTCCCTGACGTTGAGCCTGATTCCGCGCAAAAGACCCCATGGCTAGCCAATATGCCCCCGGAGGAACTGGCCGGTAAAAGCGAAATCTGGAATCGGCTGGCGGCCGAGCCGGACAATGCTGCGTTCTTTCATTTGCTCTCGCGATTGCAGGACACCCGGGAGTTTCGGGTGGCCAATGCCGACTTGACGCGACGGGTCTGGACAGTGATGGAAGCCGCGGCCAGCAACAGCGAGCTTCGGGAAGTCCTGTTCGCCAGTTCGAGTACCCATGGCACCTGCGTCGACGGGCGAATCCTCACGTTCAGCGGGCTGGAAAGCAAAGTGTTCACCCACAATGCCGTGCTCGACATTCCGCCTGGAGGCCTGAGTGTGAAGGGCGAAGCACTGCTGAAACTGTCCAGGCAGCTGTTTCGACTGGACAAGATCGATGATCTGGCGACCAAGGCCGCGGCTCATTCCGGCGAGGATGAGGCCGAGGTGCGCCTGGGCTATCGAATCGGCCTGACGGAGGGCTGGGATGACGGCCTGATCCTGCCGGGTCAGCCGAAACACATGACGTATGCCTCGGGCGTCACGCGGCAACAACTGGCGAACGCGCGCGTGGAAGTCGTCAATGCGGAGCGGTCCGACGGGTTTTTCGAAGACTTGATCCAGCGCGACTATTGGGTGGGTTATCTCAAGGAGAAATACCCTGAAGTGTTCAGGGCACTTGATGAGATGGAGAGCCAGGGAGGGGAAGATGATGGGGTTGAGAGCGCCGATGATGCCGCATTCATGAGTCAGCTTTTCGAACTGGCGGCGGCGCGCAACGCGAAGATGATCGAGTTGTCCCGCAAGGAGGTCTCGGAGCTGGCAGGTGAAGAACCGCAGCTCTGGACATCGACAGTCTGACGGCTGCCTTGACCGGCTCAGCCGCCGGATTACTACTGTAGGAGCGAGCTTGCTCGCGATGGACTCAAGAGCGCTGTGTTTAATCAGTAAACACGCGTTATCGTTAACGACCATCGCGAGCAAGCTCGCTCCCACAGTGGGTCACTCAGTTGTCGTAACCCAGATTCGGCGCCAGCCAGCGTTCGGTCACGCTCAACTCCTGGCCTTTACGCGAGGTGTAGCTCTGCACCTGGTCCTTGTCGATCTTGCCCACGGCAAAGTATTGCGCCTGCGGGTGAGCGAAGTACCAGCCGCTGACCGCTGCCGCCGGGAACATCGCGTAGTGCTCGGTGAGGAACACGCCGCTGCGGCCTGCGCGCATTTCCTGGGCCTCTGGATCGAGCAGGGCGAACAGCTGGGCTTTCTCGGTGTGGTCCGGGCAGGCTGGGTAGCCCGGTGCCGGACGGATACCGCTGTACTGTTCCTTGATCAGTGCCGCGTTATCCAGCGCTTCATCCTTGGCATAACCCCAGTAGTCTTTACGCACCTGCTGGTGCAGCCACTCGGCGCAGGCCTCGGCCAGGCGGTCGGCCAGGGCCTTGACCATGATCGAGTTGTAATCGTCGCCGGCGTCCTGGTAAGCCCTGGCCACTTCTTCGGCGCCGATCCCTGCGGTGGTGATGAATCCACCCACGTAGTCAGTCACTTCACTGCCCTTGGGCGCGACGAAGTCGGCCAGGGAGAAGTTCGGCTTGCCGTCGGTCTTGATGATCTGCTGGCGCAAGTGATGCAGCTTGGCCATTGGCTTGCCGTCATCGCCATAGAGCTCGATATCGTCGTCATGCACCTGGTTGGCTGGCCAGAAACCGAACACCGCACGGGCGCTGATCAGCTTCTCGTCGATCAGTTTGCTGAGCATTTCCCGGGCATCGTTGTACAGCGAGGTGGCAGCTTCGCCGACCACTTCGTCCTGGAGGATGCGCGGGAACTTGCCGGCCAGGTCCCAGGAGATGAAGAACGGCGTCCAGTCGATGTACTCGGCCAGAACGTTGAGGTCGATGTTGTCCAGCACCCGGCTGCCGGTGAAAGTCGGTTTGACCGGCGTGTAGCTCGCCCAGTCGAATTGCGGCTTCTTGGCGATGGCCGCGCCATAGCTCAGGCGCTCGGTGCGGGCGCTGCGGTTAGCGGTGCGCTCGCGAACCTCGATGTAATCCTGGCGGGTTTTCTCGACGAAACCGGCCTTGAGCTCCTTGGACAGCAACTGCGTCGCCACGCCCACGGCGCGGGAGGCGTCGGTGACGTAGATCACCGCATCGTTGCTGTACTTGGGCTCGATCTTCACTGCCGTGTGCGCCTTGGAGGTGGTGGCGCCACCGATCATCAACGGCAGGTGGAAGTCCTGGCGCTGCATTTCGCGGGCAACGTGGACCATCTCGTCCAGCGACGGGGTGATCAGGCCGGACAGGCCGATGATGTCGCACTTCTGTTCCTTGGCCACCTGGAGGATTTTCTCCGCCGGCACCATCACGCCGAGGTCGACGATGTCATAGCCGTTGCAGCCCAGCACCACGCCAACGATGTTCTTGCCGATGTCGTGCACGTCGCCTTTGACGGTCGCCATCAGGATCTTGCCCTTGGCTTGCGGCTTGTCGCCTTTTTCCAGTTCGATGAACGGGATCAAGTGGGCCACGGCCTGCTTCATCACGCGGGCGGATTTCACCACTTGCGGCAGGAACATTTTGCCGGCACCGAACAGGTCGCCGACGATGTTCATGCCGGCCATCAGCGGACCTTCGATCACTTCGATCGGGCGAGCGAAGGACTGGCGCGATTCTTCGGTGTCTTCGACGATGTGGGTGGTGATGCCCTTGACCAGTGCGTGCTCCAGACGCTTGTTGACGTCCCAGTTGCGCCACTCTTCGGTCTCGGCTTCCTTGACGCTGCCGTCGCCCTTGTACTTGTCGGCGATGGCGAGGAGGGCGTCGGTGCCTTCCGGGGTGCGGTTGAGGATCACGTCTTCCACGGCATCGCGCAGCTCCACCGGGATCTGGTCGTAGATCTCCAGTTGCCCGGCGTTGACGATACCCATGGTCAGGCCGGCGCGGATTGCGTATAGCAGGAACACCGAGTGAATTGCCTCGCGCACCGGGTTGTTGCCACGGAACGAGAACGACACGTTGGACACGCCACCGGAGGTCAGCGCATACGGCAGTTCGTCGCGGATGTAGGCACAGGCATTGATGAAATCGACGGCGTAGTTGTTGTGTTCTTCGATACCGGTGGCGACGGCGAAGATGTTCGGGTCGAAGATGATGTCTTCCGGCGGGAAGTCCACTTCGTTGACCAGAATGTCGTAGGAACGTTTGCAGATTTCTTTCTTGCGCGCTTCGGTGTCGGCCTGGCCGGCTTCGTCGAAGGCCATCACCACCACCGCGGCGCCGTAGCGCTTGCACAGCTTGGCGTGATGGATGAACTGCTCGACGCCTTCTTTCATGCTGATCGAGTTGACGATGCCCTTGCCCTGGATGCACTTGAGGCCGGCTTCGATCACTTCCCACTTGGAGGAGTCGATCATGATCGGTACGCGGGAGATGTCCGGTTCGCCGGCAATCAGATTGAGGAAGGTCACCATGGCCTTCTTCGAATCGAGCATCCCTTCGTCCATGTTGATGTCGATTACCTGGGCACCGGCTTCGACCTGCTGCAGGGCGACTTCCAGGGCTTCGGTGTAGTTGTCTTCGCGGATCAGGCGGGCGAACTTGGCGGAACCGGTGATGTTGGTGCGCTCGCCGACGTTGACGAACAGCGAGTTGCGATCGATGGTGAACGGCTCAAGGCCCGAGAGGCGGCAGGCTTTCGGAATGTCCGGAATTTCCCGCGGTGCATAACCGGCCACGGCCTTGGCGATGGCTTCGATGTGGCCCGGTGTGGTGCCGCAGCAGCCGCCGACGATGTTGAGGAAGCCGCTTTGGGCGAATTCTTCGATGACCTTGGCGGTTTCCGACGGCAATTCGTCGTACTCGCCGAACTCGTTCGGCAGGCCGGCGTTCGGGTGCGCGGAAACGTGGGTGTTGGCCTTGTTCGACAGCTCTTCGAGGTACGGGCGCAATTCGCGGGCGCCGAGGGCGCAGTTCAGGCCGACGGAAATCGGTTTGGCGTGGGCCACGGAGTTCCAGAAGGCTTCAGTGGTCTGGCCCGACAGCGTGCGGCCCGAGGCGTCGGTGATGGTGCCGGAAATCATGATCGGCAGCTCGATCCCCAGTTCCTCGAACACGCCTTGGACGGCGAAGATCGCCGCCTTGGCGTTGAGGGTGTCGAAAATGGTTTCGATCAGGATCAGATCGGCGCCGCCTTCGATCAGGCCTTTGGTGGACTCGGTGTAGTTTTCCACCAGTTCATCGAAGGTCACGTTGCGGTAGCCGGGGTTGTTCACGTCCGGTGACAACGAGCAGGTGCGGCTGGTCGGGCCGAGCACGCCGGCAACGAAGCGCGGCTTGTCCGGGGTTTCCAGGGTCTTGGCGTCGGCGACCTTGCGCGCCAGGCGTGCGCCTTCTACGTTTAACTCATACGCCAGGCCCTGCATGCCGTAGTCAGCCAGGGAGATCTGGGTGGCGTTGAAGGTGTTGGTTTCCAGAATGTCGGCGCCGGCGTCCAGGTAGGCTTTTTCAATGCCGCCAATCACGTCCGGGCGAGTCAGTACCAACAGGTCGTTGTTGCCTTTGACATCGCTTGGCCAGTCAGCGAAGCGTTTGCCACGGTAATCCTGCTCTTCGAGCTTGTAGCTCTGGATCATCGTGCCCATACCGCCATCGAGAATCAGGATGCGCTCTTTGAGGGCGTGCTTGAGAGCTTGAAGGCGTACGCTGCGATCGGACATTTGGACTACTCGGTAAGACCATGACGAAGGGCCGGGATGATAGCAAACCTGTGCGCTTTTAGAGCATGACTCGATTTTGCATGAATATCGTTCATGTTGGTAAGGATGACAGACCGGTAGAATCGCGGCGTTTTTTCAGGATTCAGGACCAGGGACATGTCGTATCGCTTCGTCATCAGCACATTGTTGTTGTTTTTAAGCTGGGGCGCTCTGGCGCAAAGTCCGGCGATTTCCTCTGCCATTTCATACAGCCGCGACATTCAACCGATCTTCACTGAAAAGTGCGTGGCCTGCCACGCCTGCAACGACGCCGCCTGTCAGCTCAACCTGGGCAGCGGCGAGGGCGCGGCACGGGGCGCGACGAAAATCCCGGTCTACGACGGTGACCGCCGCCAGGCCGTTGCGCCGACCCGACTGTTCTATGACGCCTCCGGCAAACAGGCCTGGCAGCAAAAAGGCTTTTATTCGGTACTCGATGCCCAGGGCAGCCAGGCTGCACTGATGGCGCGGATGCTGGAGCTTGGCCACAAAACTCCGTTGCAACCCAACGCGAAGCTGCCGGAGGACATCGTCCTGGGCCTGAACCGGGAAAACATGTGCGCCATGCCCGGGGAGTTCGACGGCTACGCCGCCAAGCATCCGAAGGAGGGTATGCCGCTGGCAGTGACCGGCCTGACCGACCAGCAGTACCAGACGCTGCAACGCTGGCTGGCGGCAGGCGCGCCGATCGATCAGCAGGCGCTGGCGCCCAGCGCCAAGGAAACCTTGGAGGTGGTGCAATGGGAAAACCTGCTCAATTCGCCGGGCGCCCGGGAAAGTCTGGTGGGGCGCTGGCTGTTCGAGCACTGGTTCCTCGCCCATCTCTACTTCAAGGATGGCGAGCCTGGGCATTTCTTCCAGTGGGTGCGTTCGCGCACGCCCACCGGCCAGCCGATTGACCTGATCAACACCCGTCGCCCGAACGATGATCCGGGCACGCAGTTCTACTATCGCTTGTGGCCGGTGCAGGGCGTGATCGTGCACAAGACCCACATCACCTATCCACTGAGTCCGGCGAAGCTGGCGCGGGTCAAGAGCCTGTTCTACAGCGGCAATTGGCAGGTCGACGCGTTGCCGGGCTATGGGCCACAGAGCCGGGCCAATCCGTTTGCCACCTTCGAAGCGATTCCGGCCCAGGCGCGCTATCAGTTCATGCTCGATAACGCCGAGTACTTCGTGCGTACCTTTATCCGTGGGCCGGTGTGTCGTGGTCAGATCGCCACGGACGTGATCCGCGATAATTTCTGGGCGCTGTTCCAGGCGCCCGAGCACGACCTGTATGTCACCGATCCGAACTATCGCGGGCAGGCCACGCCGTTGCTGGCGATGCCGGGGCAAAACGATGATGTCGGCAGCGTCCTCAGCCTGTGGCACGACTACCGCGACAAGCGTAATGAATACGAAGCCTTGCGCCGGGACAGCTATGCCGACGAACCTGCACCGAGCTGGTCGACCCTGTGGGCCGGTAACGACAATGCGCTGCTGAGTATCTTCCGCCATTTCGACAGTGCTTCGGTGACCAAAGGCCTGATCGGCGAGGTGCCGCAAACGATATGGCTGTTCGACTATCCGCTGCTGGAGCGCACCTACTATCAACTGGCGGTGAACTTCGATGTGTTCGGCAACGTGTCCCACCAAGCCCAGACGCGCTTGTATTTCGACCTGATCCGCAACGGCGCCGAGCAGAACTTCCTGCGCCTGATGCCTGCCGATTCCCGGGATGGCTACCTTGACGACTGGTATCAGAATAGTGGCAAATTCAAGATGTGGCTCGACTACGAGACCATCGATGACGACACGCCGACCGCGCTGAAACTCAACCCGGCTGATCCCAAGCGTGACTTTGCCAATCAGTTACTGGCCCGATACGGCGACCTCAATGCCAGGCCCGACCCGATCAATCGCTGCGACGGCGCTTACTGTTCGCGGCCGAACATCGACCCGGACCTGCAAAATGCCGAGCAGGCGCTGAGCCGCCTGACTTCGCGTCCGGCTGCCGGGCTGAAGGTCATCGATCAGTTGCCGGAAGCCACCCTGCTGCGTATCGAAACCAGCAGCGGCAAGCGTGAGGTCTATAGCCTGTTGCGTAACCGTGCCCACAGCAACGTGGCGTTTTTGCTCGGTGAATCACTGCGCTATCAGCCGGGACTCGACACCCTGACGATTTTCCCGGGTGTACTCAGTAGCTACCCGAACTTCATGTTCAACATCCCGGCCGGGCAAGTGCCGGAGTTTGTGGATGCGATGGAAAGCGCCAAGGACACCGACAGCTTCGAGAAAATCGTCGAACGTTGGGGAGTACGTCGCAGTCATCCGCAATTCTGGGCTTATTTCCATGACCTGAGTCGCTACATCCAGGAAAACGATCCGGTGGAAGAGGGCGTGCTGGACATGAACCGCTACGAGAACCTCTGAAATACCACTGATCTCTTGTGGGAAATGTCAGGAATCTTTCCCGACAAAAATACTAGGACTTTGTCCGGCGCGTTGATTGGCGTAAACTGCGCCCAAGCCTGCGAGGAGTTTCCATGACCGCTATTACCATCACTGACGCCGCCCACGATTATCTGGCTGATCTGCTCTCCAAGCAGAACACCCCGGGCATCGGCATCCGCGTCTTCATCACCCAGCCTGGCACCCAGTACGCCGAAACCTGCATTGCCTACTGCAAGCCGGGCGAAGAAAAACCCGAAGACACCGCGCTGGGGCTCAAAAGCTTCACCGCGTACATCGACCACTTCAGCGAAGCCTTCCTGGACGATGCCGTTGTCGACTACGCCACCGACCGCATGGGCGGCCAGCTGACTATCAAGGCGCCAAACGCCAAAGTACCGATGGTCAACGCTGACAGCCCGGTCAACGAGCGCATCAACTACTATCTGCAAACCGAGATCAACCCGGGGCTGGCCAGCCACGGCGGTCAGGTCAGCCTGATCGACGTGGTCGAAGACGGCATCGCTGTCCTGCAGTTCGGCGGTGGTTGCCAGGGCTGCGGCCAGGCCGACGTGACGCTGAAGGAAGGCATCGAGCGTACCTTGCTCGAGCGCATCCCGGAGCTGAAAGGCGTTCGCGACGTGACCGACCACACGCAGAAAGAAAACGCCTATTACTAAGGTGTTCGCTGCGAAACGAAAAAACGGCGCTGTGGCGAGGGAGCTTGCTCCCGCTTGATGGCATAGCCATCACAAAATCAGTCAATGCATTTTCCCGTGATGAATGCGTTGGCTGATGTTGGGACCGCTTTGCGGTCCAGCGGGAGCAAGCTCCCTCGCCACAGGTGCTTTCAGGGTCTGTAGAGATGCGCATGCCCCGCGCGATACAGCGATGACTCGCTGAAGTGATCACTGCCCAGCACCCGACCCACCAGAATCAACGCCGTACGACGAAAGCCCTTGGCTTCAACCTTCCCGGCAATATCCTCGAGCGTGCCCACCACCCAATCCTGATCCGGCCAGCTCGCACGGTGAACCACCGCAATCGGGCAATCGGCGCCGTAATGGGGTAGCAGTTCTTCAACGATCTTCGCCAGGTGATTAACCCCCAAATGAATCGCCATGGTCGCGCCGTGCTGCGCCAGGCTGGAGAATTCCTCTCCGGGAGGCATGGCGGTCTTGTCGGCGAAGCGCGTCAGGATCACGCTCTGCGAAACGTCCGGCAGGGTCAGTTCCGCACCCAAAAGCGCTGCGCAAGCGGCTGTGGCCGTCACGCCGGGTACGATTTCGAACCCAATGCCCAACTCACGCAGATAGCGAATCTGCTCGCCAATGGCGCCATACAGGCTTGGATCGCCGGAGTGCACCCGAGCCACATCCTGACCTTTGGCGTGGGCGTTCTTGATCAGGTCGATGATCTGTTCCAGATGCAGTTCGGCGCTGTTGACCACCTGCTCGGCACAATGACCTTCCAGTACGGCGGCAGGCACCAGCGAACCGGCATAAATGATCACCGGACAACTGCGAATCAGCCGCTGGCCCTTGACGGTAATCAGTTCGGGGTCGCCGGGACCTGCGCCAATGAAGTAGACGGTCATCGTCGGTTCCTGTGGGGAAAAAAGGGGCTGAACAGGGCTTCAGATGAAGAATGTTCATGATCAAAGCGGGGGATTATCGGTTTTTTACGCAGCGCCAGCCAATGCCAGTGTTGCCTGGGCGTATTTTTGTCGTGGAATCAGCAGTTTTGCCGGGGCCTGGGCCAGTTGTTCCGCCAGGGCCAGTGCGGCGCTTTCCGCCACGCCGTAGCAACCGGTGCGTTCAAACGCTATTTGCGATTGATGACTGAGTTGCGGTTCATAAGCGGCCAGTTGTTCACTGCTGAAATACATCAATTCCAGGCCAAGCTGCTGAGCCAGTTCGATTAACGCGGGTTCGTCGCGCTTCGAATCGATGCTGGCCAGCGCCTTGATTTCATGACGAGCAATCTGGTGTGCCTCCAACGCCTGATCGAGCAGCGCCAGCAACGTGCTGACGGGGCAGCCCCGTTGGCAGCCCAGGCCGACCACCAGGGTCGGCGCTGTGCTGATGTCAGTCATGCGTGGTATTGGCCATCGCTTTTGCGACGGAACAACCAGGCGCTGATCAGGCCCAGGGCCAGCCAGAACGCCACGTTGGTCAGTTGCGAAGCGATTTTGAACTGGGCTTCCAGCGCCTCTGGAGCAAGCATCGAATGCACTTCCGGTTGCGGTGCGCCAATCACATGGGGAACGGCGATGATCGCCGCGCCGAGGACTTTCATCAGCCAGTGACGGCTGAACACGATCAGCGCGATACCGACGGCGGTGGAGGCGGCGGTACCGATCCACCACAGTTGCCGTTGTGCCAGGTCCGCTGCGGCAGTGCCGGGCAATTCAGGTGGCAGGCCGAGGGTCGGCGCGAGCACGAAGGTCGCATAACCGGCCAGGCCCCAGAGCAGGCCTTGCGAGGTTTTGGTCGGCGCACGCAAGGTGTACAGGCCGGCCAGCATCAGGGCGAAACCGACGGCCACCACCAGGTTACCGCCGGTGGTCGACAGCACGCGCTGCCAGCCGTCTTCCGGTTCCCAGGCTTGTGCATCGTGGGTGTGGGCAGCCATGGCGCCATCGGCGTGTTCATGCATTTCAACAGCGGCCGGTTCGGCTTTTTCGTAGGTTTCGGCCTGCAAAATCAGCGGGGCGACCCAGAAGCTTTGCAGCAGGGTCAGCAGCAGGGCGGCCAACAGCCCGGTGAAACCTGCGGTTTGCGCAATACGCTTGATCATGTCGACAGCTCTCAATGGCACGGGAATGCGGAGCTGTGACGGGTATCGTGGGCGGCATTGTGCACCGCTTCGATGTGCGAGAAACCGGCGAAATACACAAGGCACGCGCCCAGGATCGACGCGCAGACGGCGGCGGCCAGACGTTGGGTCAGGGTTGAGGTGGTGCTCGCGGATGTGTGTTCGGCGCTGCTGATGATCGACATGGCGTTTCCCTCTGGTCTGTCAGCGGGGAATAAGAGCGCATGCAAACCCCCGCACGACCTGGCGCGCAGAGGTTCAAACAGCGCCCGCCCACCGCGGGTTTGTTGGTTCAGTGATCGTACTCGTCACTTTGTGTTGCGGGCCGGTCTCCGGGCTCACGAGGGGCAAAGGCTTGCGCCTGAACCTGAAAACATCACCTTCCCATGCCGCAATGGCACAGTGGATCTGACGCTTCGCTCGCTTACCGTTGCGGGGGCAGCACCGGACTGACATGGCTTAAGAGTAAAGCACATGATTCACCGGTTTCCCGTTTCACCCTGTGAAGGGCACCCGTAACAAGGTGTGTAGGAGAGCATGGGCGGGGGTTGGGCGTCAATTGGCAAGGGTTCTCACTTGAAATTTACACAAGACTCTGTAGTGAGGGGGCTTGCCCCCGTTCGGCGGCGAAGCCGTCGCAAATCCGGAGTGCAGGCTTTGTCTGGATAAAAGTAAGAGGGGTCGCTTCGCACCCAACGGGACGGTGCGGCGATCCGACAAGCCCCCTCGCCACAGGGATCGCAAGCATTGACCCGCCCCAATACCATGCGTAGCCTTGCGCTTTCGAGGTTCTTCGGCGTTTGCCGAAGCTAAGAAGGGAACGCGGTCGATGCCGCGGCTGCCCCCGCAACTGTGAACGGTGATGTTCGTTGCCACGCCACTGCTGACTCAATCCATGAGGCCGGCGGGAAGGCGCAGCGAATGCCAGGCTCAAGGCCGGCACACCGTCAGCCAGGAGACCTGCCTCGTCACAGATTCTCACTTTCAACCGGGCGGGGTGATCCGGTGGCGAACTCCTCAGGCACGCGCCTCCGCGTTGCCGGTCGTCGTCCCGTATGCCCGCCACATTAGCCATAGGGCATCCGATGAAAACACTGGCCAAACTCCCCGTCACCATCGTCACCGGCTTTCTCGGCTCGGGCAAGACCACGCTGCTGCGGCACATGCTCGACAACGCCCAGGGTCGCCGCATTGCGGTGATCGTCAACGAATTTGGCGAGTTGGGCATCGACGGCGAAATCCTCAAGCAGTGCTCCATCGGTTGCACCGAAGAAGAAGCCAACGGCCGTGTCTATGAGCTGGCCAACGGCTGCCTGTGCTGCACCGTCCAGGAAGAATTCTTCCCGGTGATGCGCGAACTGGTGGCCCGTCGCGGCGATCTGGACCACATTCTCATCGAAACGTCCGGTCTGGCCCTGCCCAAGCCGCTGGTGCAGGCCTTCCAGTGGCCGGAAATCCGCAGCGCCTGCACGGTGGATGCGGTGATCACCGTGGTCGACAGCCCGGCCGTGGCCGCCGGCACCTTCGCCGCGTTCCCGGATCAGGTCGACGCCCAGCGCAAACTCGACCCGAACCTGGACCACGAATCGCCGCTGCACGAACTGTTCGCCGACCAACTGGCCAGCGCTGACCTGGTGATCCTCAACAAAACCGACCTGATCAACCCGGCGGACCTGGCCCGCGTGCGCCTGGAAGTCGCCGAAGAATTGCCGCCAGCGGTGAAAATCATCGAAGCCAGCAGCGGTCGCCTGCCGCTGGACGTGCTGATCGGCCTGGGTGCCGGCTCCGAAGAACACATCGACAGCCGTCACAGCCACCACGACCATCATCACGATGGCGACGACGATCATGATGACCACGATCACGACGCCTTCGACTCGATCTCCATCGAACTGCCGCAAGCCGACGAAAGCCTGCTGCTGGATGCGCTGACCCAACTGGTGGTCCAGCACGGCATCCTGCGGGTCAAGGGTTTTGCGGCGATCCCGAACAAGCCGATGCGGCTGCTGATCCAGGGCGTGGGCACGCGTTTCGACAAGCACTTCGACCGCCAGTGGGGCGCCGAAGAAGCACGCATCACCCGCCTGGTGCTGATCGGCCAGGAACTGGACACCACTGTTCTCGAAGCGCAATTGCGCGCCGCGCTCAGCGTGTAAGCCATGCACCTGCTCAGGACCCAGCCCGGCGGTTTCGTGTCGGATGACAACATTGCCGACCTTGGACAAACCCCCGCCGAGCTGGTGATCCTGTGCAGCGGCGACTCCAGCCTGGCGCTGCTCGCCGAAGCGGCGCAGCAGTTGCCCGACGATTACCCAAGCGTGCGCCTGGCCAACCCGATGCAGGTGCAGAACCATGCCTCGGTCGATTTGTATGTCGATGAAGTGCTGCGTCACGCCAGGGTGATCCTGATTTCGCTGCACGGCGGCATCGCCTATTGGCGTTACGGCATCGAGCGCCTGGTGGAGCTGTCGCAGCGCGGCGTGCAGGTGATTCTGGTGCCGGGCGATGATCGCCCGGACCCGGAACTCAGTGACCTGAGCACCGTCGGTACCGAGGATCGCGACCGGCTCTGGCAGTTTCTGCGCCAGGGCGGCATGGGTAACGCCCTGGATTTTTTCCGCTGTCTGGCCAACCGCTGGCTGGCGCGTGATTACAGCTGGGGCGAGCCGCAAACCCTGCCACGTACGGCGATTTACCATCCGCACAAACACTCCGCCGCACTGAGCGACTGGCAAGCCGACTGGCACGCCGATCAACCGGTGGCGGCGGTGCTGTTTTACCGCTCGCATTTGCAGGCGGCGAACACCGCTTTCATTGATATTTTTTGCCAGCGTTTGCAGGCGGCGGGGTTGAATCCGCTGCCGATTGCGCTGGCCAGCCTGAAAGAACCCGGTTGTCTTTTCGTGGTCGAGGACTGGCTGGATGAGGCCAGCGTCTCGGTGATCCTGAATACCACCGGCTTTGCCCAATCCAGTCCTGAAGCACCGCATCTGCGCCCGTTTCGCCGCAATATTCCGGTGATCCAGGCGATTTGCGCCCAGGACAACGAACCCGGTTGGCGCGCCAGCGAACAGGGCCTCGGCCCCCGTGACCTGGCGATGCACATTGCCTTGCCGGAACTGGACGGCCGAATAATCAGCCGCCCGATCAGTTTCAAGGACCTGGCGTGGCGCAGTGAGCGCAGTCAGTCGGATGTGGTCTGCTACCGGGCCCAACCGGAACGCATGGATTTCGTTGCCGAACTGGCGCGGCGCTGGGTCGATCTGGCGCGGGTGCCCAATGCGGAAAAACGCATTGCCTTGATTCTCGCCAATTACCCGACCCGCGACGGCCGCATCGGCAACGGCGTCGGCCTCGATACCCCGGCAGCGGCGCTGAATATCCTGCGGGCGCTGCATGCCGAAGGTTATCCATTGCCGGCTGAATTGCCAGGCAGTGGCACCGCGCTGATCCAGCAGTTGCTGGGCGGCGTCAGCAACGATCTCGAGACCCTCGACCTGCGTCCGTGCCAGCAAAGCCTGGGGATGGATGACTATCTGGCGATGTTCAACGCTCTGCCCGAAGCCAATCGTGCGGCGGTGCTCGAACGTTGGGGCGCGCCGGAAAACGACCCGATGTGCCGCAACGGGCGGATGATGATCGCCGGCCTGCGTTTTGGCCTGACCTTCGTCGGCATTCAGCCGGCGCGGGGTTATCAGGTCGACCCGAGCGCGGTGTATCACGACCCGGACCTGGTGCCGCCCCACGGCTACCTGGCGTTTTACTTCTGGCTGCGCAACACCTACGGCGCCCATGGCGTGATCCACGTCGGCAAACACGGCAACCTCGAATGGCTGCCGGGCAAAGGCGTCGGGCTCTCGGAAAACTGCTGGCCGGACGCACTGCTCGGGCCGCTGCCGAACATCTATCCGTTCATCGTCAACGACCCGGGCGAGGGCGCCCAGGCCAAGCGGCGTACCCAGGCCGTGATCATCGATCACTTGATGCCCCCGCTGACCCGCGCCGAAACCTACGGCCCGCTGCGCAACCTCGAACTGTTGGCCGACGAATACTACGAAGCGCAGCTGCTCGATCCGCGCCGCGCCCGAGAGTTGCAGCGCGACATCCTGCAACTGGTGCGTGACACCCACATCGACCGTGAATTGCAATTGGACGAACAGCTCGACAGTGATGCCGACGCAGCGATCTGGTTGCCGCGACTCGACACTTATCTGTGCGATTTGAAAGAGTCGCAGATCCGCGATGGCCTGCATGTGTTCGGCGAATCGCCCACCGGGCGCTTGCGCATCGATACCTTGCTGGCGTTGTTGCGCATACCACGGGGCGATGGCCGGGGTGCGCAGTCGAGTTTGCTGCGGGCACTGGCCAAGGCCTTCGTGTTGGGCTTCGACCCGCTCGATTGTGCGCTGGCCGAACCGTGGACTGGGCCGCGCCCCGAGGCTCTTGTGGACATCAGCGAAGATACCTGGCGCACGGCGGGCGATACCCGCGAACGCCTGGAACTATTTGCCGCGCAGTTGATTTCGGACGCGTTGAATAGCACCTGTGGGAGCGAGCCTGCTCGCGATGGTGTGTCAGCCACATTGATGTCAACTGATACACCATCGCGAGCAGGCTCGCTCCTACAGGAGGCGGACTGGATTGAGGTACAAGCCATTATCGAGGGTTTGCGTGACGTCATTGCCCCGCGTCTGGACGCCTGCGGTCCGGCGGAAATGCGCGGATTGCTCGATGCCCTGAGCGGTCGCTTCGTCCCGGCCGGTCCCAGCGGCGCGCCGAGTCGTGGTCGTCTGGACGTGCTGCCCACCGGTCGCAACTTCTATTCGGTGGACGTGCGCAACCTGCCGACCACCACGGCGTGGCGCATCGGGTTCCAGTCGGCCAACCTGATCCTCGAACGACACCTGCAAGACCATGGCGATCATTTGCGCCAGCTCGGCCTGTCGGTGTGGGGCACCGCGACCATGCGCACCGGCGGCGATGACATCGCCCAGGCCATGGCGCTGATGGGCGTGCGTCCGGTGTGGGCCACCGGCAGCCAGCGGGTCGATGATTTCGAGATTCTGCCGTTGAGTTTGCTCGACCGTCCGCGTGTCGACGTGACCTTGCGTGTGTCCGGTTTCTTCCGCGATGCCTTTGCCAATCTGATTCGCTTGTTCGACGCGGCGGTGCAAGCGGTGGCTGACCTCGATGAGCCAGACGACCTCAATCCGCTGGCGGCCAAGGTACGCGCCGAGCGCGCAGCCTTGCTTCAGGCGGGGCTCGACGAAGACGCTGCGCGACGCCAGGCCGGCTGGCGGATTTTCGGGGCCAAACCCGGTGCCTACGGCGCGGGTGTGCAGGGCGCCATCGATGGTCGCCTGTGGCAGAGCCGAGAGGACTTGGCCGAGGTTTACCTTAACTGGGGCGGCTACGCTTATGGCGGTTCCGACGAGGGCACCGCCGCCCGCGAACAGTTCAGCCAGCGCTTGAGCCAGGTACAGGCGGTGCTGCAAAACCAGGATAACCGCGAGCATGATTTGCTCGACTCCAACGATTACTACCAGTTCCAGGGCGGTATGCTCGCGGCGGTGGAAAGCCTGAAAGGCGAGGCGGCGGCCAGCTATCATGGCGACCACAGCCAGCCGGACCTGCCGAAGATTCGCACCTTGAAGGAAGAGCTGAACCGGGTGATCCGCTCCCGGGCGGCCAACCCGAAGTGGCTCGAAGGCGTTAAACGTCACGGCTACAAAGGTGCGTTCGAAATGGCCGCGACAGTCGACAATCTGTTTGCCTTCGATGCCACCACGCAGTTGATCGACGATCACCAGTACGCGTTGCTGGCCGATGCCTACTTGCTCGACCCGGACACCCGGGATTTTGTCCGTGAACACAATCCCCATGCCTTGCGCGACATGACCGAGCGCATGCTCGAGGCGCAACAACGGGGGATGTGGAAGGAGCCCGGCGAGTACCGCGAGGCGCTGGAGAATCTGTTGCTGGATATAGAAGAAGACGGCTGACACAGAAGCCCGGGGCCAACACTAACCTGTGGCGAGGGAGCTTGCTCCCTCGCCACAGAGATCAAGTTTGTCCTTTGGATTGTTGATCGACACAACCGACCATGATGAGACGCCTGACATGACCGACACCCCCCATTTCCCGCTCTCCGCCGTGGTCGGCGCCGACGATTTGAAACTGGCCCTGTACCTGACCGCCATCGACCCGAAGATCGGCGGCGTGCTGATCGAAGGCCCGCGGGGTATGGCCAAGTCGACCCTGGCCCGCGGTCTGGCGGACCTGCTGGCCAGCGGTCAGTTCGTCACCTTGCCGCTGGGTGCCACCGAAGAGCGTCTGGTCGGCACCCTCGATCTTGACGCGGCACTGGGCGAAGGTCGCGCACAGTTTTCCCCCGGTGTGCTGGCCAAGGCTGACGGTGGCGTGCTCTACGTCGACGAGGTCAATCTGTTGCCCGATCACCTCGTTGATCTGTTGCTCGATGTGGCCGCCAGMGGCACCAATCTGGTGGAGCGTGACGGCATTTCCCATCGGCATTCGGCGAAGTTCGTGCTGATTGGCACCATGAATCCGGAAGAGGGTGAACTGCGTCCGCAATTGCTTGACCGTTTCGGCTTGAATGTCGCCCTCGGTGGCCACACCGCGCCGGCCGAGCGCGGTCAGATCATCCGCCGTCGCCTGGATTTCGACAACGATCCGCAAGGTTTCTGCGCCGAATGGGAATCCGCGCAGGCGTCTCTGCGCGAACGTTGCCAGAACGCACGCAATGCACTGCCGAACATTCCCCTCGACGATCAAGCACTGGCGTATATCACCGAACGCTGCTTTGCCGCTGGCGTCGATGGTTTGCGCGCCGACCTGGTCTGGCTGCGCGCCGCCCGGGTGCACGCCGCCTGGCGCGGGGTGAACGCGATCGCCGAGGAAGATATCGACGCCGTTGCCGAGTTCGCCTTGCGCCATCGTCGTCGCGAGCATTGCGCACCGGCGCCTCAGCCATCCCAGGCTGCGCAACCTTCTGCGCCGCAGAACGCCAACCCGAGCGAAGGGCAGGGCCAGTGGGGCGAATTGCCTGCCCAAGCGCTGGCGGTCGGCGCACGACGTGAAGTGCCGAGCTGGCCAAAAAAGCTCTAGGCATTCGTCCTCGCTCCGACGCGGGGGCGAATGCCAGACCCCGCGCCGGGCGGCTGGACCACGGTAAACAGGGCAAGCGTCACACGGCACGCAGCGGCTCGGTCAACTGGCCGGGCACTTTGCTCAATGGCCGACCGCGTCAGCGCGACGACCTGTTGTTTCACCTGCGCACTCGCTCGCCCCATGAACTGTGGCTGGTGATCGTGGATGCCTCCGCTTCGACCCGCCGTCATCAGGCATTGAGCGATGCCAAAGGCTTGCTGGCGCAATTGTTCGACGATGCCTATCGCCAGCGTGCGCGACTGGCTCTGCTCACGGCCAGCGGTGCTGCACCCAGGTGGCAGGTGCAGGGATTGAAGGCTTCGACGGGGTTGCGCCATTGGCTCGATGACCTCGGCGCCGGTGGCGGCACGCCGTTGCTGGCAGCTTTGAACGAAGCGGGGCACTGGCTTGCCGTACGACAAAAGCGTTTTCCGGCAGAGCAGCAGCGGTTGTTGCTGGTGACCGATGGCCGGCTAAAGGACTGGCCGTTGTTGCCCGTGTTGGAGTGTCCGGGGTTGCTGATCGACATCGAGCGTGGGCCGATCCGGCTTGGGCGCAGCAGGGTGTTGGCGGCGCAGTTGCAGGCTGAATACCGGCATATCGACGAACTGCTTCCAGGCTGAACTCTCCTTTGCCCGGGCCGGCCTCTTCGCGAGCAAGCCCGCTCCCACAGGGGGGAACGCATTCCAAATGTGGGAGCGGCGGTGCGGCGATCCGACTTGCCCGCGAAAGCGGTGGGTCAGTCAACATCAATTCCGGATCACTTGCCCATCGCCTGCCGATACTGCCGGGTGCGCTTGCCAATGTATAACCGGTCGAGAATCAACGCCCACAACGCCGAGACTTCAGGCCGGGGCTTGCGCCCACGGCTCAAGCGATGCAGCTGGAACTTGACCACCGCCATGCTCGCCAGCGCCGCCAGGGGCTTGCGCTTCCAGCGGATCGGCGGCAGTTGCGGATGGCTGTCCTGGCCTTCGCGCCACTGCTTGACCAGGTGCGGTTCCACGGCCAGCGCGGTGCCAATGCCGGCCATGGCAAGGCCGCTGTCGAGCACCTGTTCGACGATCGCCAAACGCCGGATCCCGCCGGTCACCATCACTGGCATCCGCGCCACGCTGGCCAGTTCGCCGGCCATTTCCAGAAAGTACGCCTCCCGTGCCAGGGTCCGGCCGTCGCGCGCTTCGCCTTGCATGGCCGGTGCTTCGTAACTGCCGCCGGAGAGTTCCAGCAGGTCGATCGGTTGTTCGTTAAGCCACTGGATCACTTGCCGCGCATCATCGGCATCGAAACCACCGCGCTGGAAATCCGCCGAATTGAGTTTTACCGACACACAAAATTGCGGCGACACCGCTTGGCGAACCGCCTCGACGACGGACAACAGCAGGCGCGCACGATTTTCCAGGGAGCCGCCCCATTGATCGGTGCGCCGATTGGTGAGCGGCGAAAGGAACTGACTGATCAGGTAGCCGTGGGCGGCGTGGATCTGCACACCGGTAAAACCGGCTTTCTCCGCCAGTGCGGCGCTGGTGGCGAAGCGTCGGATCACCTCCTGGATATCGTCCTCGGTCATGGGCTTGGGTTCGGCGAACATCTTCGAGAACTGGCCGAGGTCCAGCGCAACTGCCGAAGGCGCCAGCGCTTGCTGGCCGAGGTTGGCCATGGTCTGGCGGCCAGGATGATTGAGCTGCACCCAGAAATGCGCACCGCCGGCCCGACCGACGCTGGCCCACTGGCGGAAGCGCTCCAGGTGGCGCTCGTCTTCCAGCGCTACACCGCCGGGGCCGGTCATGGCGCGGCGGTCGATCATCACATTGCCGGTCAGCAGCAAGCCGGCTTCACCCTTGGCCCAAGCCTGATACAGGCGAAGCAGCGCCTCATCGGGCACTTGATCGGTGTTGGCGAGATTCTCTTCCATCGCGGCTTTGGCAATGCGATTGCCGATGGTCTGGCCGTTGGGTAAATTCAATGTTTGGAAGGGCGACATGCTTGACTCCTCGTGATGATCAGCAGAGGCTAAGCTTAAAGTTAACTTTAATGTCAAGCAGGGAAATGAGGCCGCAATGAAGATTGGTGAATTGGCGCAGTTGAGCGGGTTGACCGCATCGCGCATCCGTTTTTACGAGTCTCAGGGCTTGATTCGGCAGGTCGAGCGCTCTGCCAACGGGTATCGGCGTTACTCGCAACAGGCGCTGCAGACCCTGCAAATCATCCAATGCGCACAACAAGCGGGTTTCAGCCTGGAAGAGCTCAAACAGTTACTGCCGGATAATGTGACGGGCGCGTTCAAGCACGATGAGTTGATGGCCGGCCTGCATCGCAAGATCGCGCAGATCGAAGAGATGCAACGACACCTGGCCCATAGCAAGGCGCAGTTGCTGGGCTGGATCGACACCATCCAGGCCCGGCCCGAAGGCATGAGCTGCGATGAAAATGCCGAGCGGGTGATGACGTCATTCAAGCACTAGGTCAGGACGGATTGATCATCAGCGTACCGGCCCTCCACATGCCCGGCAGTGCAGGCAACACTGGTCACACAAAGGTATTGCGGTGAACACATTTCTCACGGGATTTTTACGGTTGACCGGGCAATAAGGCAGTCGGATGGGAGTTGCCCAATGGGCTGCCCTGGCTCGCAGGTCTTGCTTCGAATGGGGTCATGTGCGCCCAATTGTGAACCAGATACCCGCCTCCCTGTAGCCAACGGTAGCGCCAGTCTGCCCGTGCGTTTGGTAACGTTTTTTCCTCCTCTCGCGCATCCCTCTGATTCAAAACAAATTTCAATCTCCCTCACATTCCCTCCACATCCTGTGGCACACTTTCTGCTGTCTATTCCGTTGTTACATACCATGTTCCGGTATAGCGGAATAAACATCACCCTGGAGTGCTTGCCATGCATCGCCGTCCTTCCTTGTTCAAAGCGTGTGTTTTTCTGTTCGCGGCTTCTGCCGCTGCCATGGGTGTAGCCCAGGCGGCGGACAGTAAGCTCGATAGCGTTCTGGCCCGCGGCAAACTGATTGTAGGCACCGGCAGCACCAACGCGCCGTGGCACTTCCAGGGCGCGGACGGCAAGTTGCAGGGTTTCGATATCGATATCGGGCACATGATCGCCAAGGGTTTGTTCAACGACCCGACCAAGGTTGAGTACGTGGTGCAGTCGTCCGATGCGCGGATTCCCAACCTGCTGACCGACAAGGTCGACATCAGTTGCCAGTTCATCACCGTGACGGCCAGCCGCGCGCAGCAAGTGGCGTTCACCCTGCCTTACTACCGCGAAGGTGTCGGCCTGCTGCTGCCGGCGAACAGCAAATACAAGGAAATCGATGACATGAAAGCCGCCGGTGACAGTCTCACCGTGGCGGTGCTGCAAAACGTCTATGCCGAAGAACTGGTGCATCAGGCGCTGCCCAAGGCCAAGGTCGATCAGTACGACAGCGTGGACCTGATGTACCAGGCCGTGAACTCCGGCCGCGCCGATGCGGCAGCCACCGACCAGTCTTCGGTGAAGTACCTGATGGTGCAGAACCCTGGCCGCTATCGCAGCCCGGCCTACGCCTGGAGCCCGCAGACCTATGCGTGCGCGGTCAAGCGCGGCGATCAGGACTGGCTGAACTTCGTCAACACCACTCTGCACGAAGCCATGACCGGCGTTGAGTTCCCGACTTACGCGGCGTCCTTCAAACAGTGGTTCGGTGTAGACCTGCCGACCCCGGCCATCGGTTTCCCAGTCGAATTCAAATGATCCCGTGAGAGCAGGGCGCCCAAATGCGCCCCGCTCAAGGTACTGCTGACCATGAACTATCAGTTGAACTTTGCCGCCGTCTGGCGCGATTTCGACACCTTGCTGGCGGGGCTCGGTATGGGTCTTGAACTGGCCCTGGTGTCGATCGCCATCGGCTGCGTGATCGGCCTGATGATGGCGTTTGCCTTGCTGTCCAAGCATCGCGCATTGCGGGTGCTGGCGTCGGTGTATGTCACGGTGATTCGTAACACGCCGATCCTGGTGTTGATCCTGTTGATCTACTTTGCGTTGCCAAGCCTGGGGATCCGCCTGGACAAGATCCCCTCGTTCATCATCACCCTGTCGCTGTATGCCGGGGCGTACCTGACTGAAGTGTTCCGCGGCGGTTTGCTGAGCATTCCCAAGGGTCTGCGTGAAGCAGGGTTGGCCATTGGCCTCGGTGAGTGGCAGGTCAAGGCCTACGTCACCGTGCCGGTGATGCTGCGCAATGTGTTGCCGGCGCTGTCGAACAACTTCATTTCGCTGTTCAAGGACACCTCGCTGGCGGCCGCGATTGCCGTACCTGAGCTGACCTATTACGCGCGCAAGATCAATGTCGAGAGCTACCGGGTGATTGAAACCTGGCTGGTGACCACGGCGCTGTATGTGGCGGCCTGTTACCTCATTGCCATGATGCTGCGTTACCTCGAACAGCGTCTGGCGATTCGCCGATAGGAGGCCCCCATGTACGAATCCCCCAGTTGGTTGCATGAGTTGTGGGTGGCGCGAGAGGTGCTGTGGCAGGGCTTTCTGACCAGTGTCCAGGTGTCGGTGCTGGCGATTGTGCTCGGCACGCTCGTTGGCGTCGTCACCGGGTTGGTGCTGACCTACGGCAAATTCTGGATGCGCGCGCCGTTTCGTTTTTATGTTGATGTGATTCGCGGTACGCCGGTGTTCGTGCTGGTGCTGGCGTGCTTCTACATGGCGCCGGCACTCGGCTGGCAGATCAGCGCGTTCCAGGCCGGTGCACTGGGTTTGACGCTGTTCTGCGGCTCCCATGTCGCCGAGATCGTGCGCGGTGCATTGCAGGCATTGCCGCTCGGGCAGATGGAGGCGAGCAAGGCCATCGGCCTGACGTTCTACCAGGCCCTCGGTTACGTGCTGTTGCCCCAGGCATTGCGGCAGATCCTGCCGACCTGGGTCAACTCGTCCACCGAGATCGTCAAGGCCTCGACCCTGTTGTCGGTGATCGGCGTGGCGGAATTGCTGCTCAGTACCCAGCAGATCATTGCCCGGACTTTCATGACCCTGGAGTTTTACCTGTTCGCCGGTTTCCTGTTCTTCGTCATCAACTACGGCATCGAGTTACTCGGCCGGCACATTGAAAAGCGGGTGGCTTTGCCATGACTCAGACTCCAACCAATGCACAAAACGGCCAACCGCTGCTGGACATTCGCGGCCTGCACAAGCGTTACGATCAGCTCGAAGTGCTCAAGGGCGTGGACCTGAGCATGCAGCGCGGCAACGTGGTGACGTTGATCGGCTCCAGCGGATCGGGCAAGACCACGCTGCTGCGCTGCGTGAACATGCTCGAAGAGTTCCAGGGCGGGCAGATTCTGCTCGACGGCGAATCCATCGGTTATGACGAGGTCAACGGCAAACGCATTCGCCACCCGGAAAGAGTCATTGCCCGCCATCGCGCCATGACCGGCATGGCGTTCCAGCAGTTCAACCTGTTTCCGCACCTGACTGCATTGCAGAACGTCACCCTGGGCCTGCTCAAGGTCAAGAAGCTGCACAAGGACGAGGCGGTGTCCCTGGCCGAGAAATGGCTGGAGCGCGTCGGCCTGCTGGAACGTCGCGATCACTTTCCCGGTCAGTTGTCCGGCGGTCAGCAGCAGCGCGTGGCGATCGCCCGGGCGATTGCGATGAACCCGAGCCTGATGCTGTTCGACGAAGTGACCTCGGCCCTCGATCCGGAACTGGTGGGCGAAGTGTTGAGCGTGATCAAAGGCCTGGCCGAAGACGGCATGACCATGCTGCTGGTGACCCACGAAATGCGCTTTGCGTTCGAGGTCTCGGACAAGATCGTTTTCATGAATCAGGGGCGTATCGAAGAGCAGGGGCCGCCCAAGGAACTGTTCGAACGCCCGCAGTCGCCACGACTGGCGGAATTTCTCAAAAGCACCCGTTTTTAACCTTCTATTTCAATCAGGAGAAACACCCATGAGCATTACTCGTTACGGCACCGGCAGCACCGCCGCTGGCGGTCAGCCTCGCCCTTTCGCCCGCGCCGTTGAAGCCGATGGCTGGTTGCACGTTTCCGGGCAGGTGCCGGCGGTGGACGGCGAGATCATTACTGGCGGCATTGTCGAACAGACCCACCAGACCATGAAGAACCTGATCGCGATTCTCGAAGAGGCAGGTTTCGGCCTGGAAGACGTGGTGCGTGCTGGCGTGTGGCTGGAGGATCCGCGGGATTTCACGAGTTTCAACAAGGTCTTCTCCGAGTACTTCAAGCCTGAACACGCCCCGGCGCGAGCCTGTGTACAGGCGAACATGATGGTCGACTGCAAGGTCGAGATCGACTGCATTGCTTACAAGAAAAAGGCTTGAACCGAGGTGGCTTCATCGCTAGCAGGCTCGCTCCCACAGGGAAACGCATTCCAATGTGGGAGCGAGCCTGCTCGCGAAGGCGGCCTAACGATCAACCCACCACTCTCGGTAAACTCCCGGCGACTATGAATGGGAACCACTGAAATGACCGAAGACACCATCAAGCGCCGGGCACGCGGTCTGGACCGGGCGTTCGATATCCTCGATTTCCTCAAGGAGATCGGCCAGCCCCTGCGCCCGAACGACATCGCCAACGGCATCGGCAGCCCCAAATCCACGGTCTACGAACTGGTGGCCTCGCTGCTGGAACGGCGCATCCTGGAGCCGGTAGGCAAGGACGGTCATGTCTACCTCGGTCGTCAGTTGTATTTTCTCGGGCAGGCACACCTGCGCCATTTCGACCTGACCCGCGAGGCCGATCACGCCTTGCAGGAAATCGTCAGCCAGACCCATGAAACGGCGCAGATGTGCCTGCTCAACGGGCGCAAGTACACCGTTGCGCTGATGAAGGAGGGGGAGCGGCATTTCCGCATTTCCTCGGACATCGGCGAAAACGCGCCCATTCCCTGGACCGCCTCCGGGCGCCTGTTGCTGGCGCACCTGAGCGACCAGGCAATCGTCGACCTGATCGACCGCGACGACTTCATCCTGCCCGATGGCGAACGCTTGCCTCTGGAGCAATTTCTCAAGGAAATCCGTCAGGCCGGTATCGATGGTTTCTTTTCCTTCGATAGCGTCGCCGACACCTTTACCCATTGCTTCGCCGCTCCGGTCAAAGACCCCGGCGGCGTGGCCATCGCGACCCTGTGCATCGTCGCCCCACGGGCCGATGCGAAGAAAAACTACAACGACTACCGCCGGGTGCTGATCGAAAGCGCCAACAGCCTGGCCCGTCGCATCAACGAATAACAGCGGCTGCCAGCGGCCGCGTGAACGAGGAGTTCGACCATGTCTTCTGCCCCCAATACTGCCACCGTGGAAAAAGGCACCGCGCCCATGGGCGCCAGCCTGGTGCGTGACGTCAGCCTGCCTGCGCTGGTACTGCACCGCGAGGCGCTGGAACACAATATTCGCTGGATGCAGGCGTTCGTCAGCGACAGCGGAGCCGAACTGGCGCCCCATGGCAAAACCAGCATGACCCCGGCGTTGTTCCGGCGCCAACTGGACGCCGGTGCCTGGGGCATTACCCTGGCCAGCGCCACGCAAACCCGTGCGGCCTACGCCCATGGTGTGCGCCGGGTGCTGATGGCCAACCAGTTGGTCGGCACGCCGAACATGGCGTTGATCGCCGACCTGCTGGCCGACCCGACGTTCGACTTCTATTGCATGGTCGATCACCCGGACAACGTCGCCGACCTCGGCGCCTATTTCGCCTCCCGCGGCGTGCGCCTGAATGTCATGATCGAATACGGCGTGGTCGGTGGTCGTTGCGGTTGCCGCAGCGAGCAGGAAGTACTCGATCTGGCCAAGGCCATCGCTGCGCAACCGGCGCTGGCCCTGACCGGGATCGAAGGCTACGAAGGCGTGATTCATGGCGATCACGCCGTGACCGGCATTCGCGATTTCGCCGCTTCACTGGTGCGCCTGGCGGTGCAATTGCAGGACAGCGGTGCGTTCGCCATTGCCAAACCGATCATCACTGCGTCGGGTTCGGCCTGGTATGACCTGATTGCCGAGTCCTTCGAAGCACAAAACGCCGCCGGGCGTTTCCTCAGCGTGCTGCGTCCCGGCAGTTACGTGGCCCACGATCATGGCATCTACAAGGAAGCGCAGTGCTGCGTACTCGACCGTCGCAGCGACCTGCACGAAGGCCTGCGTCCGGCGCTGGAAGTGTGGGCGCACGTGCAGTCGTTGCCGGAACCGGGGTTTGCGGTGATTGCCCTGGGTAAACGCGACGTGGCCTACGACGCCGGTTTGCCGGTGCCATTGCTGCGTTACAAGGCGGGCGTGGTGCCGGCCAAGGGCGATGATGTGAGCGCCTGCAAAGTGACCGCGGTGATGGACCAGCATGCGTTCATGACCGTGGCGCCGGGGGTTGATCTGCGGGTGGGTGACATCATTTCGTTCGGCACTTCGCACCCGTGCCTGACGTTCGACAAGTGGCGTGTCGGCTGTCTGGTGGATGAGCAACTGAACGTCATCGAGACCATGGAGACCTGTTTCTAAGACTGAAACCGCGGCGCGGCTTTCGCGAGCAAGCCCGCTCCCACAGGGTTTTGTGTACACCGAAGATCCAATGTGGGAACGGGCTTGCTCCGGGCGGCGATCCGACGAAGAGGCCCTACCAGACAAAAGAGAAATCCGCGTATGAACACCATCAACACTCTGGGCCCCAACACTCCACGCATCGCCCTGATCGGCGAGTGCATGATCGAGTTGCAGCATCGCGCCGACGGCAGCCTGCAACAAAGCTTCGGCGGCGACACCTTGAATACGGCCGTGTACCTGTCCCGGGAACTGGGAGAGGACGGCGCTGTGGATTACGTTACCGCCCTGGGCGATGACAGTTTCAGCGACGCGATGTGCCAGAGTTGGGCGGCGGAAAATATCGGGCTCGACATGGTTCAGCGCCTGCCCGGACGCCTGCCGGGTTTGTATTGCATCCAGACTGACGCCGCCGGTGAGCGACGCTTTCTGTACTGGCGCAACGAAGCGGCAGTCCGCGATTGCTTCACCACCCCGGCCGCCGCGCCGATCCTCGCGGCGCTGCCGGATTACGACGTGCTGTACTTCAGCGGCATCACCCTGGCGGTACTCGGCGTGCAAGGTCGGGAAAAACTGCTGGAAACCCTGATCGAAGCACGCCAGCGCGATGCGCGGATCGTGTTCGACAACAACTACCGGCCAAGGCTGTGGGCTTCGGTCGAGGATGCCCGGGCGGCGTATCGCCGTGTGCTACCGCAGGTTGATCTGGCGTTGCTGACGGTGGATGACGAACAGGCGTTGTTTGGTTATGCCGATTGTGACGCGGTGTTTGCCGCGTATGAGCAGATCGGTACGCCAGAAGTGGTGCTCAAGCGCGGCGCCCAAGCGTGCCTGATTCGTTGTGATGGAGAGTCATTCGAGGTGCCGGCGCAGAAGGTCGAGCGGGTGGTGGACACCACGGCGGCGGGGGATTCGTTCAGCGCGGCGTATCTGGCTTCGCGGCTCAAGGGCGGCAGCCCTTCGCAAGCTGCCGAGGCCGGGCATCGGTTGGCGAGCCGGGTGATTCAGGTGCCTGGGGCGCTGATTCCCAGAGATTGAATCCATTATCTGTGGCGAAGGAGCTTTTGTGGCGAGGGGGCTTGCCCCCTCGCCACAGGGGCCTGGCCAGCCACTCAATCCCGGTAAAACACCTGCACCAGGTGATACCCGAACTTGCTCTTGATCGGCCCATGCACCACCCGGAGCGGTTTCTTGAAGATCACCGCATCGATCACGCCGACCATCTGCCCCGGCCGCACTTCACCGAGATCGCCGCCGCGCTTGCCCGATGGGCAGGTCGAGTACTTCTTGGCCAGCACGTCGAACGCTTCGCCCTTGGCGATGCGTTGTTTGAGCTGCTCGGCTTCTTCCGAGGTTTTCACCAGAATATGGCGGGCTTGAGCTTTCATGTGGCGGTACCTTGCAACGGTGGTGGCTATGTGGGTGGCAGCGGGGGCGCGCGATTATGCCTCAACTCAGTCCGGTTGACTGATCATCGTGCGAATCTTGTTGGCCAGCAGGTCGATGGAAAACGGCTTGGCCACCATGTCCATGCCTTCTTCGAGGAAACCCTGGCGCTCGGCGGCGATCTCGGCGTAACCGGTCATGAACAGTACTTTCAATTCGGGACGATGCTGACGGGCGATTTCCGCCAGTTGGCGGCCGTTCATGCCCGGCAACCCGACGTCGGTCACCAGCAGGTCCACCCGCAGGTCCGACTCCAGCACCGGCAGTGCGCCCTTGGCATCTTCGGCTTCATGGGCGCGGTAACCGAGTTCCCTGAGCAGGTCCAGTACCAGCATGCGCACCGCCGCATCGTCCTCGACCAGCATCACGGTTTCGCCGGCAATCGCCGCCGGTGCCTCGCCAATGACGGGCGACAGGACTTTTTCCGGCTCGGTCGAATGCAGGCGCGGCAGGTACAAGCGCACGCTGGTGCCCCGTCCGGGCAGGCTGAACAGACTGACATGGCCCCCCGTTTGCTGGGCGAAACCGTAAATCATCGACAAGCCCAAACCGGTGCCCTGGCCGATGGGCTTGGTGGTGAAGAACGGGTCGAATGCCTTGGCCAGCACCGAGGGCGTCATGCCGGTGCCGTTGTCGCTGACGGCAATCATCACGTAGTCGCCGGCCTTGACCGGTTCCAGGGTCGTGATGTCGTTGCCGTCGAGGTACACATTGGCCGTTTCGATCTGCAACTCGCCGCCATCGGGCATGGCGTCCCGGGCATTGATCACCAGGTTGAGCAAGGCGTTTTCCAGCTGGCTGACATCGGTGCTGACCCGCCAGATGTTCTCGGCCAGTTGCAGGTTGAGCTCGATATGGTCGCCCTTGGTACGCCTGAACAAGTCCACGAGCGAGTGAATCAACTCGTTGGGGTTCAGCGGCTTGCGGTTGAGCGACTGACGCCGGGAGAACGCCAGCAAGCGATGGGTGAGGGCGGCGGCACGGTTGGCCGAGGACACGGCCGCTTCGGTAAACCTGCCTATCTCGCTGGCGCGGCCGTCGGCAATGTAGCGTTGCATCAGGTCGAGGCTGCCGATGATGCCGGTGAGCATGTTGTTGAAGTCATGGGCGATGCCGCCGGTAAGTTGGCCGACCGCATCCATTTTCTGCGCATGGCGCAAGGCGTCTTCGGCACGCTCACGCTCGAACATCTCGTTTTGCAGACGTTCGTTGGCCTCGGCCAGTTGACCGGTGCGGGCGGCAACCCGTTCCTCAAGGGTTTCGTTGAGGTTGCGCAGGGCTTCTTCGGTCTTTTTGCGTTCGGTTTCGTCGATCACGAAGATGTAGAAACCGTTCACCGCGCCATCCGCGCCGTGGCGTGGCAGGTAATTCATCAAGGCCTGGCGGATGCTGCCGTCGCGGTGTGGCGTGCTGATGCTGAAGCAGCAGGGCCGGCCGGACAGCGCCTCAGTGATGTGCGGGGCGCGCAGCGCATAGGCTTCTTCGCCGAGCACTTCAAGAATGGTTCGTCCGTAAAGCTCTTGCGGCGTCAGCCCGTACCAGTCGAGGTACGCCGCATTGTTCAGGCGAAAGCGTTCTTCGCGGTCGACGTAGCTGATCAGGATCGGCATGGCGTTGATGATCAGTTGCAGCTCGGTCTGGCTCTGGCGCAGGGCCTGTTCGGTGTGTTTGCGTTCGGTCAGGTCCAGGGCGGCGCCGAGGAAACGCATCGGCCGGCCGTGGTGATCCTTGTAGCAGCGACCTCGGGCAAACACCCAGCGCATCTGGCCGTCGGTTTGCAGCAGGCGATATTCCTCGGCGTATTCGCTGCCGTGGGTGATGCAATGCTTGATGCTGCGGGCGATTAGGGCGCGGTCTTCGGGGTGTACGCCGTGCAGGTACTCACTGATCGGCAATTGACTGGCCATGGCCGGGTCGATGCCGTGCAACTGGGCAAAATGCGCATCGGCGATGAAACGGTCCTCGCTGATGTCCCAGTCCCAGGTACCGACCGCATCGGTGGCGGCGAGGGCCAGTTGCAGGCGCTCCTCGGTTTCACGCTGGGCCTTGAGGCTGGCCGCCGAGCGCTGTTCGAGTTCGAGGGCGATGCGCCGGCGTTCGTTGGTTTCGATGGCGGTGACCAGGATCCCGGCCACCTCGGCACCCTCGTCGCGGATCGGGCTGTAGGTCAGGTCGAGCCAGAAGTCGGATTCCCGGTCCCCGCGTTGCAGGGTAAAGCGCTGCTCGCTGTAGGTTCGTACCTGACCTTGCAGGACGGCGCTGTAGATCGGGTCGGTAAAGTCTTTCAACTCTGGCCATATCAAGTGTGCCGGCTGTCCGAAAGCGTGTGGATGTTTGCTTCCGGCGAGCAGGGCGAAGCCGTCGTTATAGATCTGCGTCAGTTGTGGGCCCCATAGCAGCAGCATCGGCATCGGTGAGTGAATGACGATGTCCACGGCGGTTCGCAGGCTTTGTGGCCAAGTGCTGGCAGCGCCCAGCGGGCTGCTTGCCCAGTCGAATCGGGCGATCAAGGCCTGGGCATCGCTGGCGGTCGGTGTTGCGTTCATCTGGGAGTCCTGCGCCAATTCGCTATAGCTGTCGTCCATTCTTGCACAGGTGGTCGATTGTGGAGGACCCGTCAGGGTGAGCGGTTAAGCGACACAGAACCCTGTGGGAGCGAAAGCGTCAGCAGCCATTACCGCAGCAACGGATATGTACTCCGAACACTGAACACAACCACCCACCCCAAAACCGCAATCACCCCACCTGATACCCAATCATTCAGGACAAGCACGCATCCCCCCGGTTAACAAAAGATAACGTGGCGTCGATTGTCAGACATTAAAAAACACCGATAGGATAAGCCAGCTTCCGAAGGGGCTCTGGATTGCGGGTTTCAGGACTATGCTCTGAAACAGCCGGTCCAGACATGCACCCTTGCGGCGCCCAGAAAGGTTGAACGACCTAACAATAATAATGGGGGAAGGTCTATGAGTGAGCCTGTCATGGGTGTGGGTATCTGCCGCCCGCCGGCATTACGCAAATTCGCGTTGCTGGCCACAGCGCTCTCGCTGTTGGGCTCTGCCATGCTGTCGGCACCCGCGCTGGCCGCGGCGGCGCCAGCATCCGACGTTGTTTATTCCATTGAATCTGCCAAGGCTGCCAAAAGCCTGATGCTCGATGTCGTCCACGCCGGCAAGCGCCTGGTGGCGGTCGGGGATCGTGGGCACATCCTGTATTCCGATGACCAGGGCGCTACCTGGACCCAGGCCAAGGTCCCGACCAGGGCCCTGCTGACGTCGGTGTTTTTCGTCGACGACAAGCACGGCTGGGCCGTCGGCCATGACGCGCAGATCCTCGCCAGCGAGGACGGCGGCGCGACCTGGACCAAGCAATTCGAAGATCTGAAACGCGAATCGCCGTTGCTCGATGTCTGGTTCAAGGACGTCGACAGCGGCTTTGCCGTGGGCGCTTACGGCTCGCTGATGGAAACCACCGATGGTGGCAAGCATTGGGAAGACGCCAGCGACCGCCTCGATAACGAAGACCAGTACCACCTGAACGCGATTGCCGCGGTCAAGGACGCCGGGCTGTTCATCGTCGGCGAGCAGGGCAGCATGTTCCGCTCCGCGGACTGGGGCCAGACCTGGGAGAAACTCGAAGGTCCGTACGAAGGCTCGCTGTTCGGCGTGATCGGCACGGCGCAGCCCAATACGCTGCTGGCCTACGGACTGCGCGGCAACCTTTACCGTTCCACGGATTTCGGCACCACCTGGGAGCAAGTCGAGCTCAAGGCTGAACGTGGCGACCTGGAGTTCGGGCTGTCCGGCGGCACGCTGCTCGACGATGGTTCCATCGTGATCGTCGGCAACGGCGGCTCGGTGATTCGCAGCAGCGACAATGGCGAAACCTTCAAGGTGGTCAACCGTCCGGACCGTATTTCGGTCTCGGCAGTGACTGCGGCAGGCAATGGCAATTTGGTTCTGGCCGGGCAGGGCGGCGTTCGCGTCACTTCGCCGAACGGTACCGAGTCGGGTAAATGAGCCGAGTTAATAATAAGAAGGCGGAGCTATGACTTCCTTGAGTACTCATCACCAGGACAAGGCGACGTTCCTCGAGCGCCTGATCTTCAATAACCGTCCGGCAGTGATCTTCATCTGCCTGATGGTCAGCATTTTCCTGTTCTGGCAGGCCACGCTGATCCGTCCGTCCACCAGTTTCGAAAAAATGATCCCGCTGGAGCATCCCTTCATCCAGAAGATGATGGAGCACCGCAACGATCTGGCGAACCTGGGCAACACCGTGCGGATCTCGGTGGAAGCCACCGATGGCGACATCTTCTCCAAGGAGTACATGGAGACCCTGCGTCAGATCAACGACGAGGTGTTCTACATCTCCGGTGTCGACCGTTCCGGCCTCAAGTCGCTGTGGAGCCCGAGCGTTCGCTGGACCGAAGTGACGGAAGAGGGCTTCGCCGGCGGTGAAGTGATTCCGCAGAGCTACAACGGTTCCCAGGCCAGCCTCGATTTGTTGCGCAACAACGTGCTCAAGTCCGGTCAGGTCGGGCGGTTGGTGTCCAACGATTTCAAGTCGAGCATCGTCGACATTCCGTTGCTGGAGTCCTACCCGGACCCGCAAGACCAGGGCAAGCTGCTGGCGTTGGACTATCGCCAGTTCTCCCACGAGCTTGAAGACAAGATCCGCACCAAGTTCGAAGCGCAGAACCCGAATGTGAAGATCCACATCGTCGGTTTCGCCAAGAAAGTCGGTGACCTGATCGATGGCCTGGTGATGGTGGTGATGTTCTTCGGAGTCGCCTTCGTCATCACCCTGATCCTCTTGCTGTGGTTCACCAACTGCCTGCGCAGTACCGTCGCCGTGTTGAGCACGACTTTGGTGGCAGTGGTCTGGCAACTGGGCTTGATGCACTTCTTCGGCTTCGGGCTCGACCCCTATTCGATGCTGGTGCCGTTCCTGATCTTCGCCATCGGTATTTCCCACGGCGTACAGAAGATCAACGGGATCGCCCTGCAATCGAGTGAAGCGGACAACGCCCTGACGGCGGCGCGCCGTACGTTCCGTCAATTGTTCCTGCCGGGGATGATCGCGATCCTCGCCGATGCCGTGGGTTTCATCACACTGCTGATCATCGATATCGGTGTGATCCGTGAACTGGCCATCGGCGCGTCCATCGGCGTGGCGGTGATCGTGTTCACCAACCTGATCCTGCTGCCGGTGGCGATTTCCTATGTCGGCATCAGCAAGCGTGCTGTCGAGCGCAGCAAGAAAGATGCGGTGCGCGAACACCCGTTCTGGCGCCTGCTGGCGAATTTCGCCAGCGCCAAAGTTGCACCGGTTTCCATTCTGCTGGCGCTGATCGCCTTTGGCGGCGGCCTCTGGTACAGCCAGAACCTGAAAATCGGCGACCTCGACCAGGGTGCCCCGGAGCTGCGTCCGGACTCGCGCTACAACAAGGACAACAACTTCATCATCAACAATTACTCCACCAGTTCCGACGTATTGGTGGTGATGGTCAAGACCAAGTCCGAAGGCTGCTCGCGCTACGAAGCCATGGCGCCGATCGACGAGCTGATGTGGAAGATGCAGAACACCGAGGGCGTGCAGTCGGCGATTTCCCTGGTGACCGTGTCCAAGCAGATGATCAAGGGCATGAACGAGGGCAACCTGAAATGGGAAACCCTATCGCGTAACCCTGACGTACTGAACAACTCCATTGCCCGCGCTGACGGCCTGTACAACAACAGCTGTTCCCTGGCGCCGGTGCTGGTGTTCCTCAACGATCACAAGGCCGAGACCCTGGATCGCGCGGTGCATGCGGTGCAGGAGTTCGCCAAGGAAAACAACAAGGAAGGCCTGGAGTTCATCCTCGCGGCCGGTAACGCCGGGATCGAGGCGGCCACCAACGAGGTGATCAAGAAGTCCGAACTGACCATCCTGGTCCTGGTGTACATCTGTGTGGCGGTCATGTGCATGATCACATTCCGTTCGTGGGCGGCGACCTTGTGCATCGTGCTGCCCCTGGTGCTGACCTCGGTACTCGGCAACGCCCTGATGGCCTTCATGGGCATCGGCGTGAAAGTGGCGACCCTGCCGGTCGTGGCGCTCGGGGTGGGGATTGGCGTGGACTACGGCATCTACATCTACAGCCGCCTGGAAAGCTTCCTGCGTGCCGGCCTGCCGCTGCAAGAGGCGTACTACCAGACGCTGAAGTCCACCGGTAAGGCGGTGCTGTTCACCGGTCTGTGCCTGGCCATCGGTGTGTGCACCTGGATCTTCTCGGCCATCAAGTTCCAGGCCGACATGGGGCTGATGCTGACCTTCATGCTGTTGTGGAACATGTTCGGTGCACTGTGGCTGTTGCCGGCACTGGCGCGGTTCCTGATCAAGCCGGAGAAACTGGCGGGGCAGAAGGGCAATTCGTTGTTCGCCCACTGACCGTTTCGTTGCCCTGACACCGAAAGCCGCGACCTGAAAAGGCGCGGCTTTCGACGTTTCTGGCGGCTTGCTTCGCAGTTGGCGACTCGACTACCGAACAGGCAACAGGTCCAGAAACAGCCTTTGATCCCGTGGTGGGGTAACGGGGCTGTAGAGGTCGCGGATGATCACCTTGTTGTCCGGCCCAGCTTGGGCAATCAGATCCTTGAGGGTCATGAAGCGATGTTCGGGACGTTTGAGGTGGGCGATGGTGTAGGTCGAGGGCGCGCTGTTCGCCTGGGCGTAGTGGAAATGCGCGTACCACAGCACCGTGTCCGAGTTTTTCTCCCGAATGGCGAATTCCGTCAGATAGTCTTTGGCGGCCGTCCGCTTGAGTGCCTGTACCAGCCCGATGTCCACCGCCTGGCGATCGCGAAGGTACTCGATACTTTCCTGTCGGGGACGTTGTGCCTTGTATCCCTCGATGCAATGTTGCTGGCCTTTGAGCCGGGTTTCGCTGGCGGTGTTGCGCAATGATTCAAGCACGTTGCTGATTTGCGGGTTGTCTGGCTGGGCGTGCTCCAGTTCGCTGGCCAGCATTTCGATCCGTTCGGCCTGGTGTTCCAGCATATCGCTCCAGTCGCGGGGGTTGAGTTCATCCCGTCGTTGCGGATCACTGAGCTTTCTTTTCTGAAATTCGATTGAACGCTCAATGGCCGGGATTTCGTCGATCAGTCGCTGCCCCTCCGTGCGCAGCGCGGCAACAGTACGCGGTTGCGCGGCGTGCACAGGCCGCACCGGCGCGGCTTCGACAACTTCGACCCATCCCTCATTGGGGTGCTCCATGAACCGTCCACTGACCTGGAGGGTGACCGGGTTTCGGGTGACGATTGTCGGAAACGGCATACCTGCGCTCGCCGGTTCCAGCTCTCCCACCAAGGCGCCGTTATCCCGTGACTTGAACACCCGTTTGGTCTTCGACGGTGTTTTGACGGGTTTGAAGGCGACGGGCAATACCGGCAGAAATTCGTCCTCGCGCAACAGATCGGCCAGTTCGGTCTCGGCATTGTCCCGTGCGATCTCCAGACGCTCCATCAGCAGCGACATATAGCGGGGGCGGATCAAGGGGGACTCAAGCTCCAGCAGTGAGGTGTTGATTTGCAGGCGTCTTCTGTAGTGCCTGACCAGGTTGATCAAGACGTCCTTGCGCTCCTGGGAGGTGAAACCATCCGTGCTCAGCAGCTCCAGATGGGAGTCTTCGAGCGCTGACATGGCGCCCAGACGGTCTTCATGAACCTTGAGAAAGTACTGCTCCTGCGGGGTTTTCGCTTCGACGGTGGTATCAATGCTCAAGATGTTAAGTATGTCGAGCGATTCGAGGATGGCGGTGACTCGGTTGGAAAACCTTCGGTCAGGATGGCTTTTGAGGTATTTCAGGCGTTGTGCCGGCCCGGTCTTGAAGTCCTGCGCAAGCTCCGTCAGAACCCCATCCTGTGTGATGATTGCCTGGGTATGTCGCTCGGAGGCGGCAAAAAGGGATTGCAGAAGGTCGTACATGCGCTGGGCGGTTTCGATGTCATTGCTGTTGCGTTGCAACTCGATCAGCGACTCGCCTTGCTCGGAAACGAAGCTGGCCAGGTAGAGGGTCGCCAGCCGATAGATCCTCAGTCCGTAGGAGGACAGGATCGCCGTGTACTCGCCGGTCGCTTTTGCCTCGTATTCGAAGCGCATGTCAACGTCCTTGAGTTGTCGATAGGCCTGGATCAAATCGCGACGGGCCTGGATCAACTGATCGACAATGACCTGGTCTCTTTCCTGCAATACCTGGAAATCCAGCCGACTGCGCGATCGCGCAATGGCCTTGAGCCGATGGTCGCCCTGGAGGGCCTGATCCTCGGGCGATGCGCGAAGACGTATACCGGCGGTTTTCAGTTCGTTGTCGGCGCTGGCGTACACGATTCTTGCGGCTTCCAGTTGCCGGTCCATATCCTTTGCCTGTGTTGCCAGCGTCGATACGGTCCCACCGATTCGGTTGGCCTCAACGGTGGCTTGCTCACGTTTCTTGTCTATTTCCGCCAGTTTGGCTTTGAGTCGATTTTTGGGGCCTCCGCCCTGCAGCTTCAGACCCGTGTCCAGCGACCATCTGCCTTGTCCGTCGGTCTTGAGCTTGAAGCCGGGATGGAGCGGCTTTTCGGGGTGAATGATGTAAACGTCGCCGAACCCTGGAACGATACTGACCTTGAACAGCAATCCTCCCAGTGAGGCATGCCATTGATGGTCGATACGGTACAGCCCCTTGAACATGCCGATTTCAACGGGGGCGGGAACCGGGACGGGCCAGGCGACCTTGAGCTCGAGTAATGCATTCAACAGGCGCTGGCTTGAGGAATCCCTGGCGGTGGAGTGAATGAAATCGATCCGGGTGTGATCAGCGGCCGGAGGTTCTGCGGGCAAGCCGACCACGCCTTGCTCGATGTCGGCGGTCGCAGGAGCGACATCCTGGGGTGGACGACGCAGGCGGGCGAGGCGCGGTGGCGGCTCCGCCGGCCGGGGTGCCGGTGTCGAAAGCCCGGGCCGATGGGGTTGGGGAGAAACATGCAACAGGATCAACCCGACATTGAGCAGCAGATCGACCCAGGCCAGTTCCCTGGCTGTCGGGTCGTTGCTGTGCAGCGCCGTCACATCGCTTTTCAGGGCGACGGCCAGCTGCAGCATCCAGCCGGCCAGCATCGCAGGGCCACGAAGCACTGGCAGGAGTAAGGCGTTGAACAGCAACCAGCCGCCCTCGCGCACGATGGCCCAGCGGTTTTCGGCGTTGGAAACCGATTCTCTGTCAGCCAGGTCGATGAGCGCCCGTGCGTTGCTGGCGTAGAGGTACTGCGTCAGATTCCCGGTGGCCAGCGCCTGTACCAGCGAACCAGATACTTCTTCGGTGCTGGAGCCCTGAGCCAACTGTGCCGGCTCCGGTTTTTCCCAACGGACGGTGTCGTCTCCCGGGCCGAAACGAAGGATGTGGGGGCTGTTGAACCCGTCATTGCTGTAGATCGGCCGGGCCCTGTCCGGCAGCCAGCTCAGTACGCTGTCTTGCAGGGGACCGGCTTGTGCAATGGCGTTGAACAATGCTTCACGGCTGGAGAATTGCTGCAAGGCGTCCTGGTATACGGGCCGATACAGGATGTGCGGGCCGATGCCGGTGTCCCGCGGTTCAATGATGAACATGTTGTCGACGACATCGGCGACCGCACCGGCCTTGCGGGTAAAGGCAAGCGCACGGACGACGATGTCCTGGCCGTCGACGACGCGCTCGGGTGCTTGGATGTGCAAGACGGCCTTTATAAGTCGGTATCCCTGGAAGCTCAGCCCGTGCTCGCCGCGGATTGTGTGTTCCAGCGCCTGAAGCGGCAGGTGTACCTTGAGCGCCTGGCCAAACCGGATTTCGCGACGTTGCGATTGGCTGTTGTCATCGAGCAGCAGGGCTTTGAGGGTGTGCGGGTAACGTTCGCCGATGTTCACCCGACTGATCAGCCCTTCGGTGCTGCTAAACAGACCTTTTTCACCGAGGATGTAGTCGGCGGTCAGCCACGACGGGACGGCTTTGCCGGTCTTGTCCGTGATGGCCATGCTGCCCGAGGGCGTGGCGCTGAGGTTCTGGATGGCCAGTTCGGTCAGCGTCATGGGGACGCGGGTGATGAAGCCGCTGCCCAGATCACCGGCCGCCACCCGGAAATTGAGCACCAGATCGCCAGGTTCGCAATCGGAATCGGGATGGTCCAGGTGTATCTGATCACGCAAGGCGTTGTTGGTGAAATCATGCAGGTTTTCGATGCCGTCGAGGAAGGACTTGCCGCCGGTCTGTCGTTGCAACTGCGCCTGCTCGACCAGCAATTGACGATATTCGGTACGCTCGCTGTCGCTGGCGTCCTTGAGCCATTGGGGCAGGGTCGCGCGTATCTTTTCGACAGGTTGCTGGCCAGGTGCCGGAGCATGGCTGAAGTAAGGGGCCGGGTCGGTACTGGCCGCGAAGCGTTCTTCCAGGGCGCGAACCCCCTGGTCGGCGGGAAGCCGGATGGCGTCCAGATTCTCCAACTGACGCTCCAGCAGCAACGCGGCCTGAGTATCGAAGATATTTCCATCGGGCTCGGAACGCTTGATGACGATTTTGTCGGCGTTGAACTGGCACTCCACCTCACGGCCCCAGGCCTGATTGAGCGCTTCCATGCTGGGGTACGACTGCAGACGGCCTGAAACACGGTACAAAAAGATCCGGCTTCCTTGCACCACGAGCAGGTCCGGCGTGGTGAAGGACGTGCTTTCGCCGTTGCGGATCAAGCAGGTTTCCAGGCAATAGGCATGCACAAAACCGTCAGGGTGGGGGATGGCCAGGCGCTCACGACGGTCGGGGTGTCGAGCCAGTTCGTAGAGTGCGGCCCTGTCATCTTTTTGAGCCGTGGGAAGAAGGCTTGCCGCACTGTTCAGACCGCTTGCCAACAGGTCACCCAGCCATTGCCAGTGGCTGACCTTCGTGTCGTGCGCCTGGTTCCAGTAGGCCGTCAGGGCATCCTGAAACCGGGTGCCCAGGGTCAAGGTCAATGACTGGATTTTTTCCTGGATAACGCCCATGTCGGGACGTTTTGGCCCTTGCGCGTCATAAGTCAGGTGCGAGGGCGCGCGGTTGGTGAGGAAGTGTACGCGTCCGTCAATTTCTGCCGTGAGATTCAGGGATGTGTTGTTGCCCAGATAGTCCAGGGCCACGTCGATCAATAGCTTGAGGTCCCATCCCCCCGTCCGGTTGGGTATGGCCAGCCGGGTGACATCCAGGTCCAGGGCCAGAGGCGGGTAGTGCTCCAGGATACTGGCGTGAAGCATTTGTCCGGCGACCTGGCGCAATGTCGGTCGGCTGGCGAATCGACGGGCGACCGCTTGAGCGGGAGCGTCGCTGGTAGCGGGGCGTGTGGGTTGCCCCTGAGTTGCGTCTGGTGGGACGGCGGATTGATTCTGCATATCGGATACCGTTCTGTAGCGAAAGAAGTGTGGTTTCGCTGCCAGAATGGCGAGTTTGTCGCAGGCGAGTGCGGTATCCCGCTACCACCTGGGTACTCGAGAATTGTGTCGGATCGTGCCTGGCGATCGGCCGATGTGTCGCTCAGGACAGCTCGGAGCCGAGTACGACATTCAGCGCGCTGCGGGCATCGTCCAGTTGCACCAGCGTCGCATGCCGCGCGCCGAGGGCATCGCGGTTTTCGATGGCGGTCAGGATCGCCTTGTGCCGGGGCAGTGCCAGCTCATGCAGGTTCGGCCGCTGGTTCGAATGCTTCAAGGCTTCGGCAATGGCCACCGAGAGCATGTTGCACAAATTGGCCAGCAAGTCGTTGTGCGTTGCATCGGCGATGCGACTGTGGAAGTCCAGGTCCGGCTGCAACAGGGCCTCCGGCGTCGGCGCGGCTTCCATGCGCTGGTAGGCCTCGCCGATGGAGGCAATGTCCGCTTCCGTGGCGAATTGCGCGGCGAGGGCGGCAGCGGCCGGTTCGATGATGCTGCGCACGCTGGTCAGCAGGTCAAAGAACTGATTCTGCGGACTGCTCTGCATCAACCAGTGCAGCACGTCCGGATCGAGCATGTGCCAGTCCTTGCGCGGCTTGACCACGGTCCCGACCCGCGGGCGGGAATACACCAGGCCCTTGGCGACCAGGACCCGGGTGGCTTCACGCAGCACCGGCCGGCTGACCGCATACTCTTCGCACAACAGCGCTTCGGCGGGCAGCTTGTCGTCCGGCAGGAAACGTCCCGAGACGATCTGCATGCCCAGTTCCTGGACGATGCGCGAGTGCATGCTTTTGCGGTCGGAGGGTTTGCGGTAATCCATGGGGAACGGCGCGGTCCTGTGCGAATAGGTGTCGCGCATGATAGCAGGCGCGGGAGGTAATCATCAGGCCTGAGGATAGGGATTACTTTGTGGCGAGGGAGCTTGCTCCCGCTCGGCTGCGCAGCAGTCGAAAAATCGGTGAATGCGGTATTTCTGGAAAAGCGCATGTTCCGGTTTTGGGGCCGCTTCGCAGCCCAGCGGGAGCAAGCTCCCTCGCCACAGTAGTTGATTCACACCTTCACGAGGGTGGTGTCAGTGGGAGTGACGCGGTACCTCAGCCCCGCGGCAACCGACCAGGAAGTCGAAGTCACAACCCTGGTCCGCTTGCAGCACGTGGTCGATGTACAACTGGCGATAGCCACCCACCAACAATTGCTGTGGCGGTTGCAGATCGGCCATGCGCGCGGCCAGTTCGGCGTCCGGAATATCCAGGTGCAAACGGCCGCTAGCGCAATCGAGTTCGATCCAGTCGCCTTCTTTCACTGCGGCCAGCGGTCCGCCGGCAGCGGCTTCCGGGGCGACGTGCAGCACAACGGTGCCGTACGCGGTGCCGCTCATGCGTGCATCGGAAATACGCACCATGTCCGTCACACCTTGGGCCAGCAGCTTGGCTGGCAGGCCCATGTTGCCCACTTCAGCCATGCCCGGATAACCCTTCGGCCCGCAGTTCTTCATCACCAGGATCGAGTTGGCATCCACGTCCAGTTCCGGATCGTTGATCCGCGCCTTGTACATGTCGAAGTTCTCGAACACCACCGCGCGGCCGCGATGCTGCATCAATTCGGGCGTGGCGGCGGACGGCTTGAGCACGGCGCCCAGCGGTGCCAGGTTGCCGCGCAAAACACAGATGCCGCCATCGGCGCGGATCGGGTTGTCGAGGGTGCGGATCACTTCGTCCTCGCCATAGATCGGCGCGTCCTTGGTGTTCTCGCCGATGGACTTGCCGTTGACGGTCAAGGCATTCGGGTTCGGGATCAGGTTGGCTGCACCGAGGCGACGCAGCACGGCCGGCAAGCCACCGGCGTAATAGAACTCTTCCATCAGGAAGCGCCCGGACGGTTGCAGGTCGACGATGGTCGGCATGCCGCGGCCGATACGGGTCCAGTCATCCAGGTCCAGCTCCACGCCAATGCGTCCGGCGATGGCCTTGAGGTGGATCACGGCGTTGGTCGAACCGCCGATGGCGGCATTGACGCGAATGGCGTTTTCGAAGGCTTCCTTGGTGAGGATCTTCGACAGTTTCAAGTCTTCGCGCACCATTTCCACGGCTCGCATGCCGGACATGTGCGCCAGCACATAACGGCGCGCATCCACGGCCGGAATTGCCGCGTTGTGGGGCAGGGAAGTGCCCAGCGCTTCGGCCATGCAGGCCATGGTCGAGGCGGTGCCCATGGTGTTGCAGGTGCCGGCCGAGCGGGACATGCCGCCCTCGGCCGCGAGGAAATCGTCGATGCTGATGGTGCCGGCCTTGACCTGTTCGCTGAGCTGCCAGACCACGGTGCCGGAGCCGATGTCCTTGCCCTTGTGCTTGCCGTTGAGCATCGGCCCGCCGGTGACGACGATGGCCGGTACGTCGCAACTGGCGGCGCCCATCAGCAAGGCCGGGGTGGTTTTGTCGCAACCGGTCAGCAGCACCACGCCATCGATCGGGTTGCCGCGAATGGCTTCTTCGACATCCATGCTCGCCAGGTTGCGGGTGAGCATGGCGGTAGGGCGCAGGTTCGATTCGCCGTTGGAGAACACCGGAAACTCCACTGGAAAGCCCCCGGCCTCGATCACCCCGCGTTTGACGTGCTCGGCAATCTGGCGGAAATGCGCGTTGCACGGGGTCAGTTCCGACCAGGTGTTGCAGATGCCGATGATCGGCTTGCCATGGAACTGATGGTCGGCGATGCCCTGATTCTTCATCCAGCTGCGGTACATGAAGCCGTTCTTGTCGGCGGTGCCAAACCATTGGGCGGAGCGCAGGGTGGGTTTCTTATCAGACATGATCGGTTCTCTTATTGTATGACTATATTGTTCGAGCTGAGGCGTAACATAGGCTCAAATTGAGCACTTTGGAAGTGTTGTTGAGTAAATAGTATTACTATATAGTCTGCTCAAACGGAGGGATGGCCCTGGCGAATTTTTCGCGAGAGGCGTCCCCCGAGGTTCTATAACAACAACAATCGGAGACCGATCTCATGAGCCAGGAACTGCGGCTTATCCGTCGCATCACGCTGAAACTGATTCCCTTCCTGATCCTGCTGTACCTGATCGCCTATGTGGACCGCTCCGCGGTGGGCTTCGCCAAATTGCACATGGGCGCAGACATCGGCCTGGGCGATGCCGCCTACGGTCTTGGCGCCGGGCTGTTCTTCATCGGCTACTTCCTGCTGGAAATCCCCAGCAACCTGATGCTCGACCGCTTCGGCGCACGGCGCTGGTTCGCGCGGATCATGGTCACCTGGGGCGCCATCACCATCGGCATGGCCTTCGTCCAGGGGCCGAACAGCTTCTATGTGATGCGCTTTCTGCTCGGCGCCGCCGAAGCCGGGTTCTTCCCGGGCGTTCTGTACTACATCACCCAATGGTTCCCGGTGCGCCATCGCGGCAAGATCCTCGGGTTGTTCATCCTGTCGCAACCCATCGCAATGATGATCACCGGCCCGGTGTCCGGTGGCTTGCTGGGCATGGATGGCGTGTTGGGGCTGCACGGCTGGCAGTGGTTGTTCATCGTCATCGGCTGCCCGGCGATCCTGCTGACCTGGCCGGTGCTGCGCTACCTGCCGGACGGCCCGCAGCAAGTGAAGTGGATGGATCAGGCGGAAAAGGACTGGCTGAGCGGCGAGCTGAAAAAGGATCTGGATGCCTACGGCCAGACCCGTCACGGCAACCCGTTGCACGCCCTCAAGGACAAGCGCGTCCTGCTGCTGGCGCTGTTCTACCTGCCGGTGACCCTGAGCATCTATGGCCTGGGCTTGTGGCTGCCGACCCTGATCAAGCAGTTCGGCGGCAGCGACCTGGTGACCGGTTTTGTCTCGGCGGTGCCGTACGTCTTCGGGATCATCGGCCTGCTGATCATTCCGCGCAGTTCCGACCGCTTGAACGACCGCTACGGCCACCTCGCCGTGCTTTACGTGCTGGGTGCGATCGGCCTGTTCCTCAGCGCCTGGCTGTCGGTGCCGGTGCTGCAACTGGCGGCGCTGTGCCTGGTGGCGTTCGCATTGTTCTCCTGCACGGCGGTGTTCTGGACCTTGCCGGGCCGCTTCTTCGCCGGCGCCAGTGCGGCGGCGGGGATCGCCTTGATCAACTCGGTGGGCAACCTCGGCGGCTACCTCGGTCCATTCGTGATCGGCGCGTTGAAGGAATACACCGGCAACCTGGCTTCGGGCCTGTACTTTCTGTCGGGGGTGATGGTGTTCGGGCTGGTGTTGACCGGTGTGGTGTATCGCTTGCTGGAACGCAAGCACGTGTTGCCGGCCGATGAGTTTGCGGCCAGTGCACGTGGGGCTTCCCGTACCTGAATCTTGGGATCAGCCCCGATCAACTGTGGGAGCGAGCCTGCTCGCGATGAGGTCGTCACATCCGACATTGATGTCGACTGATGCACCGCTTTCGCGAGCAGGCTCGCTCCCACAGGGGGACTGCGTTGTTTTGAAGTGTTGGGTTAACAGGAGAAAATTCATGCGTTTGGTTCAGTTCGAATTGAGTAACGGCGAACGCCGTGTCGGTGTTGTCGAGGCAGGCCTGGTCCGTGAAGTACAGGACGCGCGCACCGTTCGCGATCTGGCGCTGGCGGCGATCGAGGCGGGCGCAAGCCTTGAGCAACAGGTGCAAAGTATGGGGCTGGGCATCAGCCATGACTATGCCGAACTGCTGACGCAGCGGCGCATCCTGTCGCCGCTGGACCATGTGGATCCGGCGCACCTGCTGGTCAGCGGCACGGGCCTGACCCATCTGGGCAGCGCGTCGGCCCGGGACAAGATGCACCAGCAAAGTGGCGACGAAACCGCGATGACCGACACCATGCGCATCTTCAAGTGGGGCGTGGAGGGCGGTAAGCCGGCGGCGGATGAAGCCGGTGTGCAACCGGAATGGTTCTACAAAGGCGATGGCAGCATCGTCGTCAGGCCGGGCCTGCCGTTTCCCCTGCCGCCGTTTGCCGAAGATGCCGGTGAGGAGCCCGAGATCGCTGGCCTGTACGTGATCGGTCACGACGCCAAGCCGTATCGCCTGGGCTTTGCCGTGGGCAACGAGTTCTCCGACCACGTCATGGAACGCAAGAACTACCTGTATCTGGCCCACTCGAAACTGCGCAGCTGCAGCTATGGCCCGGAACTGCGGGTCGGCGAACTGCCGCAGCATCTGGCGGGCACCAGCCGCATCCTGCGCGGCGGCGAAGTGCTGTGGCAGAACGATTTTCTCAGTGGCGAGGCGAACATGTGCCACAGCCTCGCCAACCTCGAATTCCATCATTTCAAGTACAGCCAGTTCCTGCGCCCGGGGGATGTGCACATTCACTTCTTCGGCACCGCGACCCTGTCCTTTGCCGACGGCATTCGCACGCAGCCGGGTGACGTGTTCGAGATCACCCAGGCCGAATTCGGCGCGCCATTGGTCAATGGCATCGCACCGGTCGCAGCGGCTTTCGCGCCCGGCACCGTCGGCACACTTTGAGGACTTACCCATGACCCGGATTCTTGGTCACAACTACATCGGCGGCCAACGCAGCGCCGCTGGTAGCGTCAAGTTGCAGAGTGTCGATGCGACGACGGGCGAGGCCTTGCCCGACGATTTTTATCAGGCGACCCCGCAGGAAGTCGATGCGGCGGCCAGTGCGGCGGCGGCCGCGTACCCGGCCTATCGCAGCCTGAGCGCGGAGCGGCGGGCGCAGTTTCTCGAGGCCATTGCCGATGAACTGGATGCCCTCGGTGATGATTTTGTCGCTGTGGTCTGCCGCGAAACGGCGTTGCCCGCAGGCCGAATTCAAGGCGAGCGTGGGCGTACTTGCGGGCAGATGCGCCTGTTTGCCAAAGTCTTGCGTCGCGGTGATTTCTACGGCGCACGGATCGACCGGGCATTGCCGGAGCGTCAACCGTTGCCGCGTCCGGACCTGCGTCAATACCGTATCGGCCTCGGGCCGGTGGCGGTGTTCGGTGCCAGCAACTTTCCGCTGGCGTTCTCCACCGCCGGCGGCGATACCGCCTCGGCGCTGGCCGCCGGTTGCCCGGTGGTGTTCAAGGCCCACAGCGGTCACATGGCCACGGCTGAACGGGTGGCGGATGCGATCATTCGCGCCGCCGAGAAAACCGGCATGCCGGCGGGCGTGTTCAACATGATCTACGGCGGGGGCGTCGGCGAGGCACTGGTCAAGCATCCGGCGATTCAGGCCGTGGGCTTCACCGGTTCGCTCAAGGGCGGTCGAGCCTTGTGCGACATGGCGGCGGCCCGTGCGCAACCGATTCCGGTGTTCGCCGAGATGTCCAGCATCAACCCGGTGATCGTGTTGCCCCAGGCGTTGCAGGCGCGGGCCGACACGGTCGCCCGGGACCTCACGGCGTCGGTGGTCCAGGGCTGCGGCCAGTTCTGCACCAATCCCGGTCTGGTGATCGGCATTCGTTCCGCGTCATTCAGTGCCTTTGTGCAGCAAGTGGCCGGGTTGATGGGCGACCAGCCGGCGCAAACCATGCTCAATGCCGGAACCCTGAGCAGCTATGGCCAAGGGTTGCAAAAGCTCCTCGTGCATCCGGGGATCGAGCATCTGGCCGGCAATCCGCAACAGGGCAAGCAGGCACAGCCACAGTTGTTCAAGGCCGATGTCAGCCTGCTGCTCGATGGCGATGAAGTGTTGCAAGAGGAAGTGTTCGGTCCGACCACTGTGGTGGTTGAAGTGGCGGATCCTGCACAACTGACGGCCGCCTTGAACGGCCTGCACGGCCAGTTGACCGCCACCGTCATTGGCGAGCCGGAAGACTTCGAGCAGTTCGCCGGGCTGACGGCGTTGCTGGAACAGAAGGTCGGACGCATCCTGCTCAATGGCTATCCGACGGGCGTGGAAGTCTGCGATTCGATGGTCCACGGCGGGCCTTACCCGGCAACATCCGATGCGCGCGGTACGTCGGTGGGCACACTGGCCATCGATCGTTTCCTGCGCCCGGTGTGCTTCCAGAACTACCCGGACAGCTTGCTGCCGGATGCGCTGAAGAACGGCAATCCGCTGCGTATCCAGCGACTGGTGGATGGGCAATCGTCCCGCGAGGCGCTTTAACTGTCAGTCACAATCCCACAGGTTGGTCATTCCAACCGAGGGAAATGGGGTGCTATGAGCTATCATTGCGTCTTTCTCATTCAAAGACTGATTGCCATGACTGCCCCAACCGACACCTTGCTCAATGCCCTCGAACACTGCGGAATGGTCGAAATCGACGGGCTGCATGCCTTCGAATTCGCCCTCGACGAGTTCGATAACCTGCACATTGAATGCATGGATGGCCGTGCGGCCAAACACTGGGAGTTCACCCCGGCGCAGATCCAGGCCGCGACCTTCGACACCACGCTGCAAAGCTGGTTGATCACCGGTGACTCGGGTGAACACCGTTTGGTGTGCCTGGGTGATGTCGTCAGCGGTGACAACGAAGATGACGACCAGGACGATGCGTAACCTCTGGCCACTGTTGATGGCCGGCAGCATCGGCGCCATGGGCGTCCAGGTCGCATCCGCCGATGACTATCAACTGCTGGTGGGCTCCTACACCGCCGGTCAAAGCCAAGGCATCTACCGCCTGGCTTTCGACAGCAGCACCGGGCAGATCGATGCCAGCCCCCTGCAAGTGATCAAGAGTGAAAACCCGTCGTGGCTGACCCTGTCGAAGGATCAGCGACACCTGTTCGTGGTCAACGAAAACGGCCCGGGCCAGACGGACCCGGTAGGGCGCGTCAGCAGTTTCGCGATCGATCCCAAGACCCATGCGCTGAGCCTGGTCAGCCAGGCCCAAAGCCTGGGCAACGAGCCGACCCATTCCAGTCTCAGCGCCGATGGCAGCCATTTGTTTGTCAGCAATTACTCGGTGGCCGAAGACCCGGGCGGCACCCTTGCGGTATTGCCGGTGGCGGCCGATGGCAAGCTCAAACCGGTGGTGCAGATGAGCAGCCACCCGGCGAGCCGGGTCAATCCCGAGCGCCAGGCCTCGGCCCACGTGCATTCGACCATCCCGTCACCGGATGGCAAATACGTGTTCGCCAATGACTTGGGCGCTGACAAGGTGTTTGCCTACCGCTTCGACCCCAAGGCCAATCCGGAACGGCCGTTGACCCCGGCCACCCCGGCATTCGTGCAGCTGCCGCCGGGCAGCGGGCCGCGCCACCTGCTGTTCAGCGCCGATGGCAAACACGCCTGGCTGACCATGGAAATGAGCGCGCAAGTAGCGGTGTTCGATTACCACGACGGCCAACTCAAACAGACGCAGATGGTCGATCTGGCTGCTGGGCAACCTGTCTCGGACAAGGCTGCGGCGGCGTTGCATGCCTCGGCTGACGGCAAGTTCCTCTACGTCAGCAACCGTGGCACGGCCAATCAACTGTTGGTGTTTGCCATCGATCCGGCGACCGGCCACCTCAGTGAGCTGCAACGGCGGGCGGTGGAGGGCGATCATCCGCGGGAATTCAGCCTCGATCCGAGCGGCAAATTCCTGTTGATCGCCAACCAGAAAAGCAACCAGATTGTCGTCGTCGAGCGCGATGCCAGGAGCGGTCTGCTGGGCAAGACCGTGCAAAAACTGCCGATGGACGCCCCGAGCGACCTCAGGTTTCTGCTGCGTCAATAAGCCGCAGGCCCCGGTTGATGGGGCCTGCCTGCTTTTATCAATGACGCTGATATCTGGTACTGCTACAAAGCATTTCAAGGCACGAACCCTCGAGGGTTAAGTTTGCTTCACGGCCCCACCGGGCAAGCAAGCCAACTGAATCCGAGGAATACCGCCATGAACTTCAACATCTTCTCTGTCATTGCCGCTTCCGCCATTTCTGCCACCGTTGCGCTGCCAGCCAGTGCCAACGTTGAAATCAGCGACAAAAAAGCCCACACCCAGAGCTACACCCAGAAGTACCTGCAACAGAGCGCCAACTTCTACGCCGCGCTGGATCACAAAACCCAAGCCTGAACGTTCAACCCTGCCTTTATGCAGGAGCGAAGTCACTGATGATCGAAGACCCTGATGTTGAAACACGGGTGTTGAAAACGATCAGAGTGATGTTGCTCCTGCATAACGCATTTGCGACAGTATCAGTTTGCCATCAATGTCGCGCTTGATATCACATAGCCATACGTTTAAATTGACGCTGATTCTTTGACTCCCCCTCACGGCAAGGATCGGCAGCATGGTGACGCGTCTGGCATTGGTTCTTCTGTTTCTCTATTCCACTCCCATTCTGTCGGCAGCCGACCCTGTCCCAGGTGAGCCGGAGGCTGCGCGCGAGCGCTTGATAAGTTTTATTGAAGACTGAAATAGTCTGGCTTAATGATCAATGAGGTTGATGGTCACTATGGATAACCCTGAGTGGTTACCCAGGCTTTTTTGATCGATTCTGTGGGCATTGAAACATGCCTGCGGAGAACATCATGGCCAGCACAATTCTCACTTCTGCCAAACACGGCGCCTATGTGGCGATCGGTCTTTACCTTGCCATGGTGCTGGTGGTCAGCCTTTCAGCGCAGTCGCAATCCACCTTTGAAGCGCCGATCCAGGTTGCTTATCCCGGCATCCAGTTTGAACACCGTGCGCAAAACGCGGACGTTGATCAGGCTGAACTCGCAGGAGTCGTCGGCGCATGAAAGGGCACAGACTCTGGGTCATCGCCTTCCTGGCGTTCATGACCAACGGATCCTCCCTGTTGGGGATCGGCCAGGGCTCGGCGGGCTCGGTGGCACGGGCCATCGAAGCCAACCACAACATTGCCCGCAGCATCGAAAACGCCAATGCCCAGGGGATGTTGGCCGGCAATCCGCCGATCAGGAATGAAGGGGTGGTTTTCGGGCCGTTCCAGGTGGATTGCACGGCGATCGGGATGTGTGAGGTGTTGGTCTGAAGCCTGCTGTCGATGAAGGGCTTTTGTGGCGAGGGAGCTTGCTCCCGCTCGGCTGCGCAGCAGTCGCAAATCGCCTAACGCGGTCTGCCTGGAAAAACCAACCGCCTGACATTGGGGCCGCTTCGCAGCCCAGCGGGAGCAAGCTCCCTCGCCACAGTGTCGGTGTTTTTACTTGCGCATCACACCGGTAAACAAGTCCGACTCCAAAAACCGCTGCAACCAATCCTGCAACCGCCGATACGGCGTCTGCGCAAACCAGTCGCGGTCTACATGGGCGAACTGCCGCACGAAGGGCATCAACGCCGCATCGGCCAGGCTTGGATGATCGGCCAGCAAGTAGTCGCGTCCCTCCAGCAACTCATCCAGCCTTTGCAAAAACACCTCGCCCTCACCGCGATAAACCTCCATCGGCTGCTCGGGATAACGCTCGGCGTACTTGTAGCGATTCAAGTGCACCTTGAACACCTGATCGTTCTGTTCGATCAGGGGGGCGATTTGCGCCGCTGCGGCAGGATCGTCCTTGAGCAGCCAGTCCTGCGGATCGTTCTGTGCCAGGGCCCAGCGCATGATGTCGAGGCTTTCGTCGATCACCCGGCCATCGGCGCTCAGCACCGGCACCGTGCCTTTACTCGACAGCGCGAGCATCTCGGCGGGCTTGGCCTTCAGGCTGACTTCGACAATGTCCACGGCCACGCCCGAGTAGCGCAGGGCCATGCGTGCGCGCATGGCGTACGGGCAGCGGCGGAAGGAGTACAGCGTGTTCATTTCACCTCCAGGGTGCTCAGGCCGTTGCCCTGGCGTTGGACCTGAATCTGCACCGGAATCCGTTCATGCATTTCCTGTACGTGGGAAATCACCGCGACCTTGCGGCCCTGGGCCTGCAAGCCGTCGAGGGCGTCCATGGCCAGTTGCAGGGATTCCGGATCGAGGCTGCCGAAGCCTTCGTCGATGAACAACGACTCGATTTTCAATGTGCTCGACGCCATCGACGCCAGGCCGAGGGCCAGCGCCAGCGAGACCAGGAAGGTCTCGCCACCGGACAGCGAATGCACCGAGCGCAGTTCGTCGCCCATTTCGGTGTCCATCACCAGCAAGCCGAGCATGCTGCCGCCGCGCTTGAGGCGATAGCGGCGCACCAGTTGGCGCAATTGCACGTTGGCGTGGTGCACCAGCAGGTCGAGGTTGTAGGCCTGGGCGATCTTGCGGAAGGTGTCGCCGGTGGCGGAACCGATCAACGCATTCAGGCGCGCCCAGCGTTGATACTCGTTGTAGGCGTCGGCAATCCGCTGCGCCAGGGCCTGATTGGCGTTCTGCCGGCGCTGGTCCTCGGCCTGCTCGGCGCGCAGTTCAGCGCAGTGTTGCTCGCTGGTGGCGGCGAGGTTTTGCAGGTCGATCAGCGCACTGGCTAACTGCTCGGCATCGAGGTTGCCGTTGTGTTGCGCCTGGTGATCGAGCAGGCGCTTGTCGCGCTCCTGCACCAGGACGCTGGCCTGTTCGATGGCTTTTTCGCTGTGCTGCAAGCGCTGGCGCAGTTCGCTGACCTGGGTGTCGTCGACGCGCAGCAGGTCTTCGAGGCCGCCGTCGTCCAGTTCGGGATGGCGGGCGCGCCAGTCGCCGATCTTGCCGGCGAGTTCACGGTCCTCGTTTTCCAACACGTGCAAGTGCTGTTGCTGGGACTTGAGCTCGGCGGCGATTTGCACTGACTGCGTGAGGACGTTCTGCAGGGCCTGGCCGGTAGTGGCTTCGGCGCTGCGCGCCTGTTCCACGGCCTGTTCCAGTTGCTGCTGCCAATGCTCGGCGCTGCTGTGTTCGCCGAGTAATTGCCCGAGCGTGTGCTGGCTCGCCTGTTGCTGCTCGGCCAGTCCAGTGAACTGCTGTTCGGCGGCGTGCAATTGCTGCACGCGGCTGTGCTGGCGATCCTGTTCCTTCTCCAGGTTTTGCTGGCGCTGTTGCTGCTCGGCCAGTTCTTCCTTTTGTTGCTCGAGTTGCGCCAGGCGTTCGGCGATCTGCCGGTCGAGCTGCATGAAGGTCGCGGCCGGTTCGACGCGCAGTGCTTGCAGGGTTTCGGCCGGCAGCAGGTTGGCGAATGCGCTGAGTTCTTCGTCCAGGCGCTGGCGGTCGTTGCCCAGCTCGCGCTGTTGATTGCTCAGGTGCTGGGCCGCTTGCTGGTGCGCGGTTTCGGCATGGCGCAGTTGCTGGGTCAGGCGTGCGGCATCCTGTTGCAGGGTGAGCAGCGCGCTCTGCCGTTGCTCGTCCTGGCTGATGCTCTGGTTGAGCTGACTGTTTTGCTGGATGAGCCAGGCATCGCGTTTGGCGGCATCCTGATTCAGCAGTTGGACAGCCAGCGGATGCGCTTCCAGGCTCGGGGCGAGGGCCTGCTGCTGGGTCGCCAGTTGCTCCTGTTGTTGCAGCAGTTCCTTTTGCTGGGCGATCAGCCCGCCGACCTCAGCTCGCAAGTCAGTGAGTTTTTCCTTGAGCAGGTCGACGGCCTTTTGCGCGTTGGCCTGTTCGCTTTCATCAAAACGGCCGAGGCTCTGCAGCAGGGCTTCGGGCTGATGATAGGGATGTTCGTTACTGCCGCAGACCGGGCAAGGCTGGTCGTCCTGCAACTGCGCGCGCAGCTCTTCGACACTGGCACTGCGCGCCAGACGCTGACGCTCCAGCAGTTCGCGCGTAACGTTGAGGGTCTGTTCGGCAACGCTCAGATCAGCCTTGGCCTTGACCCCGTCCTGGGTCAGGCGTTCGCGTTCCTGCTGCGCGGTGAGCTGGCGCTGTTGCAGCTCGGCGCCGCGCTTGTCCAGGTCCTGCTGGCTGGCCCACAGGCGTGCAAGGTCTTCGACGGCGCGCAGTTGCTTGCGGTTGTCCTGCAACAGGCTGCCCAGAATGCCGATCTGCTCGGCGACAGCGTCCGGTTCGGCACCAGCCTCCTTGAACAGCAGCTCCAGTTGCTGTTTGTGCGCGGTGAGTGCCTGGTCGGTGCTCGCGGCGTTTTGTTCGAGGCTGGCCAGTTCGGCCTGGCCCTGATTCAACCGGTTGCCGATCAACATCAACTGTTGCAGGCGATCACGGTAGGCATTCCAGGCATCGCTCAACGGAGCCAGATGCGTGCTTTGCTCCAGCCCGGTGGCGATGCGCTGCAAGTCCCCGGCGCCACGTGTTTGCTGATCGAGCAAGGTCTGAATCGTGCCCTGGCCCTGAGTACAGGCTTGTTGCGCCTGTTGCCTGGCTTCGGCGCTGAGGGCGGTGTCCTTGGCCAGGCGGGCGAGGGTGCTTTGCGCTTCGAAGGCCTGACGCAGCAACGGCGTGCTGTCGGCTTGTCGTTGTTGGGTTTCGCTCAAGGCGATCCGGGCGCTGCTCAGCAGTTGCTCAAGCTGTGTCTGGCGCTCGCCGAGTTCGCCGTGCTGCTGCGCATGCAAGGCAATTTGCGCCGCCAAGGGTGTCAGCAGCGCATCGACCTCGGCCTTACGGGCGAACTGGTGCCGTTGTGGGGCCAGCTGTTCGAGGCGGGTGAACCTCAAACGCTCGCTGGCCAGGGCTTCCCAGTGGGTCTGCGCCGATTGCAGTTGTTCGCTGGCGGCCAGATGTTCGTCCTGCAATCGACGCAGGTCCTTGAGCCAGGTGTCCTGCAGTTCAAGCTGTTTGAGCTGCGCCTGTCGGGTCTTGAGTTGTTGCTGCGCCTGGTTGAAGCGCTCATCCAGTTCTGCGCGGGCTTCGGGTGACAGCGGCGTCACACCGCTGGCCTGATCCTGCAGCAGCTTGTGCGCCTCGCGAGCCTCCTTGGTCTTGTCGAAGGCCCGACGACCGAGGCGGGTGTAGAGCGCCGTGTCGGTGAGTTTTTCCAGCAGTTCGCTGCGGTCGTTGTCATCGGCCTTGAGGAATGCGCTGAACTCGCTTTGCGCCAACATCACCGCGCGGGTGAACTGCTCGAAATTCAGCCCCAGCGCGGCTTCGAGCTGAGTCTTGTATTCGCCTTTCTGGCTGGCGAGCAATTGATCCTGATCGATATCACGCAAGCTCTGGCGGCTGGCCTGCAGCTTGCCAGCGGCCTTGTCCCGGGCGCGATTGGCTTCCCAGCGGGCACGGTAACGACGGCCGTCGACACCAACGAAATCCACTTCCGCATAGCCTTCACCCGTGCCGCGACGCAGCAGGGTGCGCGGGTCGCCAGTAGCGATTTCGCCGTCGGCGTCCGGCACCTTGGCATCGCGGCCGGTGTTGTTCAGGCGCGGTACGGCGCCAAACAGCGCCAGGCACAGGGCATCGAGCAAGGTGCTTTTGCCGGCGCCGGTGGGGCCGGTGATGGCGAACAGTCCGGCACTGGCCAGGGGTTCAGCGGTGAAGTCGATTTCAAACGGCCCGGCCAGGGAGGCGAGGTTTTTCAGGCGGATCGCGAGAATTTTCATGGTTGTTCGCTCTCCATTTGCACGTCCTGCAACAGCTCGGCAAAGTCCTTGAGGGTCTGCTCGTCGACCTCGCTGCCGTAGTTGTCCTGCCAGGCGCGGCTGAACAGTTCCTGAGGCGTGAGCTGGTCCAGTTCGATCAGCGTGTTGCCGTCCTCGACGCCGTCACGGCCGCCGTTGCCGGCGTACTCGGCGGCGATGCGCACCAGGCGCACGGCCTTGCCTTGCAGGGCGTTTTCCATTTGATTGCGCAGGTCGGGCTGCGGCTCGTCGAGGCGCACCCGCACCTCCAGCCATGGCTGGCGCTGGATGTCGGCCAACAGGTCGATGTTCGGCAGGTCCGCCAGTTGCAGCAGGATCTCGCTCAATGGCGCCGGGCCGATGCGTTGCAGGTTGACCGCGCGGGGGATCAGTTTCGGCTCGACGCTAAGCAGGGTTTCGCCGTCGAGCTTGATGTCGAGAATCTGGTGCTGATAGCTGATCTCGGAGAATGACAGCGGAATCGGCGAGCCGCTGTAGCGGATGCGCTCCTCGCCGTTGACCTTCTGCGGCTTGTGCAAGTGGCCGAGGGCGACGTAGCTGATGCTCGGCCCGAACAGGCTGGCGGGCAGGGCTTCGGCGTTGCCGATGATCAGGCTGCGCTCGGAGTCTTCCGACACCGAGCCGCCGGCCATGTGCGCGTGGCTGATGGCGATCAGTGCCTGACCCGGCTGGCGCTTGGCGTTGGCCGCTTCGATCAGCGACTCGTGCACCTGACCGATCCCGCGCAGGTAGTTGTCGCCCAAGTGCGCGCCGGTGACTTCCGCCGGGCGCAAGAATGGCAGCGCCAGGCACCAGCCGGCGATTTCACCACTGGCATCGGGCAAGGGCAGCAACAGGCGTTCGGCGTCCAGTTGACCGTCGTCGAGCCACAACACACGACCGAGGGCATGAGTGCGCAAGCGACGCATCAACGGCGCGGGCAGTTCGATCCGCGAGCCGGAATCGTGGTTGCCGGCGATCATCACGATGGTCAGCAACGGCTGCTGTTCGTGGGCGCTAACGATGAAGTCGTAGAGGCGTTCCTGGGCTTTGACCGGCGGATTGACCGTGTCGAAGATATCGCCGGCAATCAACAGCACATCCGGTTGATCCAGTTTCAGCTGGCGCAGCAGCCAGTCGAGAAAACAGCCGTGTTCGAAATCGCGATCCTGGCCGTGCAGGTTCTGCCCGAGGTGCCAGTCGGAGGTGTGAAACAAGCGCAAGGCGGACTCCGCTACAAAATAGGTAATGGCCGCGGGAAAAATGAAGGCGGCGAAAGGGGAGAGAGTTTACTGGTTTAAATGCCCGGTCGCGCAATGGAATGCTTTGTGGCGAGGGAGCTTGCTCCCGTTGGGCCGCGAAGCGGCCCCAAGTTTTTTCTGGTACACCGAGTTGCCCGGATTTACGGCCGCTTCGCGACCGAGCGGGAGCAAGCTCCCTCGCCACAGGCAATCGCCCTCGCCACAAGGGTCGGTGTTTATTTGGGGTAAAGCGGCGGCAACCCACTGTCACCGACCGGGTCCTGCGCCCGTTCGGCAATCGGGATCGCCTTGATCGCCCGCCACAACTCGTCACCCTGCCAGTACTGGCCGGTTTCGCTGTACAGCGCGCCGTTCAGGCCGTCGAGGGCGTCGGATAGAGGCACAAAGCGGGCGGCCATGTCGGCCAGGGTTTCCGGCTGTTGGCGGGCCCAGGCGTCGAGGGCCTGGCGAGTGGCGTGGGAGTCGTTGGCCTGGCAGGCGCGCTTTAGGTCGTCGAGCACGGTGCGCGGGCTAGGGCCGGTTTGAGCGACACGCGCCACCGCCGGTTGCCAGCGGCCACGCCACCAGAGGCCGAAGCCGAGCAGGGTGGTGCAGGCCAGGATCAAAGTACTGAGCTTCCAGCGCCAAAGTGCTTCGCTGTCGGCGCTGGCATCGATCGGTGAGGCGCCGGACGGGGTGTCGACCATCAGGCTCGGGTTGGCCGCCACGTGCAGCGTGCGGGCAGGCAGGCTGCTGTGTTCCAGATGGTCTTCGAGGGTGTTCCACCAGACTACGTCGACGGTGGGTAACTCGATGGCGCCGGTCCGTGTAGGCACCAGGGCTTCTCGGTCTTCACGGCTGCCGACCAGGCCGCGTTCGCTGTTCTGGTTGCCGAGCACCGGTTGATCCGGGTAGCGACGCAGACCGCCGACTTCGGTGCCGGGCAGCGGTGGCAGTTGGGTGCTGGACAAGCCTTCGGCTTTCACCGTCAGGCTGCGGGTCAGTGAATCGCCGACCTGGGCGTGATCCGGTTCCGGGTTCCAGCTTTCGCTCAGGGTCAGGCTGCGTGCAGGGAGCCAGGGCGCGTCGGCCGGATAGGTGATGGGTTTGGCCTTGACCGTCAACAGCAGTTCGGTCGAGGTGACGCGCATCAACTTGCCGGCTTTCGGCCCCTGGGCGGTGTCCTGTACCGGTTGTGCGTCGACCAGCGCGGCGTTGAAGACCTGCGCCGGAATGATCAGTTCGCCACTGTGTTGCGGGTAGATCGCGTAGCGCATTTCGATCACGCCATGGCGCTGGCCGTCGATGTCTTTTTCGTAGGTGCGTGATTCGCCCAATTGTTCGATGCGTGCGTCAGGTATCTGCAAGGGCGGCAGGCTGCTGTCGTCGTACAGCGACACCGAATGGTAGATGCGCAGGGTCAGGACTGCCTGAGCCTGAACGTAGACGCTGGTTTGATCGAGGCTGGCATCAATGAACACCGGGGCCCGCTTGTCCGGGTTGTCCGGTGTTTCGCTCTCGACCACTTGCAGGGTGATCGGCTGGCTCTGCAGTTCACCCAGTTGCAGTGACGGAATCACCACGCTGCCGTTTTGCCGGGGCAGGAGGGTGACGATCCAGCGGGTAGTGGCCTGGTTTTCACCGCTCAGGGTGTTCAACTGGTTGACCTGGCGTGTGCCGCGCACTTCGAACAACGGCTCCAGCGCTGTCAGGTCAGGTTTGCCGAACTGAGTGACATCGCTGGATTCCAGGGTCAGTTCGACCGTCTCGCCCGAGCTCAGGCGACTGCGATCAACACTGGCGACCAGTTCTGCTGCCTGTGCCTGAACCGTGCAGAACAACAGGCCATGCAGCAGCGCGAGCAATAAAACGGTGAAGCGGGTCATCGAGTTTCTTCCTGATCCTGATGTTGTTGCTGTTCGTACCAAAATTTGCGCCTGAGCAGTTCACCGGGGTCATCCGGGATCTGTCGCAGCCACTGCTCCAGTGCCTGGCGCTGTTCACCTTCGATGCTGTCGGTGGCCGGGCGCAAGGGCGGTGTGGTGTGTTGTTCGTCATCCAGTTCGCTGCCCGGTACTTTGTTGGTCCCCGGTTTTGGCGGTGTGGTGGGCGATTGTTCTTCTCCCGGGCGGGGCGGTTGCCCCTCGGTTTTCGGTTCGCCGCTGCTCGAGGGTTGGGCGGCGGCGCCGGGCGGTGGCTCCTGGGATTCGGCTTCGGGTCGGGCGTTGCTGGCTGCGTCTGGCTCAGGAGCGGGTGGCGTGTTTTTCTCCTTGAGCAGACGTTCGACCAGCGCCTTGTTGGTCAGTGCCGGACGCAAATCCGGTTGACGTTCCAGTGCCTGTTCGTAAGCGTCCAGGGCTGCCTCCAGCTCACCGCTTTTGGCCAGGGCATTGCCTCGATTGTAGTGGGCGTGGGCATTGTCGCCTTCGGCAAACCGCTCGGCGGCGCCTGCGTAGTCGCCGGCCTCATAGAGCGCCACGCCTTGCCACTGATGGTCTTCGAAGCGCCGGGAGGCCTCCGCCGGACGCTTCTGTCTGAGTAAGTGCACGCCTTGTTGATCAGGACGCAGCCACAGGTCCGCGAGGTCGAAGGCGTAGCTCGGTTGAGGCAGCGCCAATAGCAGCGGCAGGCACAGCAGCCAACCGCGACGTCCCGCGCAGGCCGCGAGCAGCAACAGTGGCAGCAGCAACCAGTAACCCTGATCGGCCCAGGTGTCCAGGCGCAAGGTCTGACCGTCATTGCGCAAGTTGCGTGGACCGTCGAGCAGGCCAAGGGCGTGCAGGTCGCTATCGTCCAGGCGCGCCTGGCGATAGCGACCATCCAGGTCGTTGGCAAAACTTTTCAAGCCAGGCTCGTCGAGGCGCGGCACGAGAATGGCGCCTTGTTCATCCTTGAGGAAGCTGCCGTCCTCCTGAGTGATGGGCGAGCCTTCGGCGGTGCCGATGCCGAGCATCAGGAATTGAGTCGATTTGCCGTTCAGCGCGCGACGGATGCCCAGCCGCTCTGGTTCGGTCAGGGACGAACCAATCAGCAGGATCCGGCCGTCGCCCAAAGCCGCCTGTTCGAGCAGCGCCAGGGCCTTGAGCACCGCCAGATCGGCGCGATGACCGGCCTCTGGCATCAATGACGGTTTCAGTGCATCCAACAGGTTGCGGCTGGTGGAAAGATCATCTGACAGCGGTACCAGCGTGTGGGCACTACCGGCGTAGACGACGATGGCGGTTTGCGCGTCGCTGCGGATCTGCAGCAGGTCAAGCAGCTTGCGTCGTGCCTGTTCGAGTCGGTTGGGCGTGACGTCGGTGGCGAGCATTTCCGGGGTCAGCTCGAGAATCACCACCAGCGGGTCGGCAGGCTTTTGACTGGTCTGCTCGACACGCTGCCAGCCCGGACCCAGCAGGGCGAGCACGGTCAACAGCCAGGCGAGGCCGAGGGCGATCCAGGGCAATTTACTGTCACGTCCACTGCCACCGCTGAGCAGTGCCGTGTGAAAGGCTGGAGGTAGAATCATCTGCCAGCGTCCGGCGCGCTTCTTGCGGTGCCAGAGTTGCCAGAGCAACCAGCCAAGCACCGGCAGCAACAGTAGCCACCAGGGGCGGAACCAGTAGGGCCACAGCGCACTCATCGGCGCCTCCGCAGGCGCAGGCGTTTGAGACGCTGGCGCCAGTCGGGCAGCAATTGCGTTTGCAAATACAGATCCTTGGTAAACAGGCGTTGCAACGGGTTGTCCGGCCAGAGTACGGGGGCCAGCAGCAGCATGCTCAACCACAGAGCCAGGGCCAGCGGCCAGTGATACAAGGCTTGGGTCGGGCGGGCCTGGGTCGGTTGCTGGGCCACGGGCTCCAGTTGGTCAAGGGTGTCCTTGATCGTCTGCAGTTCCTTGCCGTCGCGCGCACGGAAGTACTGGCCACCCGTGGCCTCGGCGATTGCCTTGAGGGAAGGCTCGTCAAGGTCCAGGCTCGGATTGACGCCGAGAAAGCCGACCGTGCCGCTTTGCTCCGGATCGGCACCGATGCCGATCGGGTAGATTTTCACGCCTTCCTTGGCCGCCAGCCGCGCCGCGGTGAGCGGGTCGATTTCGCCGCCATTGTTGGCGCCGTCGGTGACCAGTATCAGCACGCGGCTTGTTGCCGGACGCGAGCGCAGGCGCTTGAGGGCCAGGCCGATAGCATCGCCGATGGCGGTGTTTTTGCCGGCAATGCCGATGCGTGCCTCATCGAGCCAGACGCGCACGGTGTGGCGGTCGAAGGTCAGCGGTGCCTGCAGGTAGGCCTGGCTACCGAACAGGATCAGGCCGACCCGGTCACCTTCGCGGCTTTCGAGAAAGTCTCCGAGCAGATGCTGGACCAACGCCAGTCGGCTCACATCTTCGTCCTGCCACTGCATGTCAGGGAAGTCCATGGAACCGGAAACGTCCACTGCCACCAGCAGATCGCGGCCACTGGCGGCAATCGGCAAGGGTTCGCCGAGCCACTGCGGGCGCGCCGCCGCGACCAGCAGCAACATCCACAGCAGTATGAACGGTGCCTGCTGACGCCATGCCGGCAGGTTGGCCCGGGCGCGACGCCCGGCGAGGCCTTCCAGGTCGCTGAGGAAGCTGACCTTGAGCGCCGGTTCGCCACTGTCGGCCACCGGCAATACGATGCGCATCAGCCACGGCAGCGGCAACAGGGCAAAAATCCACGGCCAGGCGAACTCAAACATGCTTGCGAATCCATGTTTCGACGGCCTGGGTCAGGCCGGCGATGGCCTTGTCGTCGAGTTTGCATTCGGGTTTGTAGGCGCCTTCGACCAGCACCATCCAGCGGGTCAGCCCGGCTGCCGGGCAGCGATTGTCGAGGAACGCCAGCCACTTGCGCCCGTTGAGGGTGTGGCTCTGACTGTAGGGATAGTGGTTGCGGCACAGGCGCTTGAGCAAGCCATTGAGTTGCTGCAGCCAGGCACCGGCTGGCGCACCGTCGTAGGGTTTGGGCATCAAGGCCAGCTCTGCCAGGGCGGCCAGGCGCACCGGGTCAAGCGGTTGTTCGGCGCGTACCACGGGGCGTTTGCGTGGAATGAAGCGCCACAACTTCCACAGGCCCAAACCGATCAGTGGCACCAATAGAAGCAGCAACCACCAACCCGGTGCCGGAGGCCAGAATTCCACCGGTGGCGGGGATATCAATGGTTGCAGTTGATCAAGGCTGCTCATCGACCTTTCCCCGGTTTCTGTGGGTTCAGGTATTCGCGCAATTGCTCGACCATCTCGCTCTGGGTACTCAGGGGCATCATCAACACCCGCAGTTTCTGTGCGAGCAGCTCCCAGCGCGCGATGCGTGCTTCGGCCTGTGCCCGGTAAGCCTGGCGCAGGTCGAAATTCAGCGTGTCGAGTTCCAGTTTCGCACCGCGTTCGGCGAAACGTAAAAGGCCAGCAGCGGGCAGGGCATGATCCAGCGGATCGGACACCGGCAGCAGCAGCAGGTCGCAATGACGCGATAACAGGCTCAGCTGTTGCTCGGCGCTTTCCGATAGCGCGCGTTCATCGCAAATCACAATGACAAGGCTGCCCGGGCGTGACACCTCCCGCGCTCGGCGCAAGGCAATGCCAAAGGCGTCGCGGTCCGGCTCGCCTTCGGTGGTCAGCGACTGGTTGACCCGCACCAGCCGGTTGAGCAACTGCAGCAGGCTTTGTTTGCTGCGCCGAGGCTTGATTTCGTAGTGCACATTGTCGCCATACACCAGGCCGCCGACCCGGTCGTTGTGCCCCAGGGCTGCCCAACCGATCAGGCTCGCGGCCTGGGCGGCGAGCACCGACTTGAACATCAGGCCCGAGCCGAAAAACAACCGGCGGCTTTGTTCGACCATGATGAAAATCGGCCGCTCACGTTCTTCGTGGAACAGCTTGGTGTGGGGTTCCTGGGTGCGCGCAGTCACGCGCCAGTCAATGGTGCGCACATCGTCGCCGGCCTGATAGACCCGCACCTGATCGAAGTCGACACCACGCCCGCGCAATTTTGAATGGTGCAGGCCGATCAGCGGGCTGCGTTGGCTCGGCGTGGAAAACAGCTGCACTTCGCGCACGCGATGGCGCATCTCGATCAGGTCGGCGAGGCTGACACGGATGCCCGGCTCGGGCGGCAGGCTGGCGTTCATCGGGGTCAAGCGACGGCTACGACGTCGAGAATCCGCTGGACCACCCGGTCCTGATCGATGCCAGCGGCTTCGGCTTCAAAGGACAGAATGATGCGATGGCGCAGCACGTCGAACAGCACGGCCTGGATGTCTTCCGGGCTTACAAAATCACGCCCGGCCAGCCAGGCGTGGGCGCGGGCGCAGCGGTCCAAGGCAATCGAACCGCGCGGGCTGGCGCCGTAGGCGATCCACTCGGCCATCTCCGGATCGAACTTGGCCGGGGTGCGGGTGGCCATGACCAGCTGCACCAGGTACTCCTCCACAGCGTCGGCCATGTACAAACCGAGGATTTCCTTGCGTGCGACAAAAATCGTCTGTTGAGTAACCCGACGTTCAGGCTTCGCTTCGCCGTTCAGGGCTTCTCCACGGGCTTGCTGCAGAATCCGGCGCTCAACAGTGGCATCGGGAAAGCCGATTTTCACGTGCATCAGGAACCGGTCAAGTTGGGCTTCTGGCAGCGGATAGGTACCTTCCTGCTCGATGGGGTTTTGCGTGGCCATCACCAGGAACAGCGGCGACAGCTCATAGGTGCTGCGCCCGACGCTGACTTGTCGCTCGCCCATGGCTTCGAGCAAGGCCGACTGAACCTTGGCCGGTGCGCGGTTGATTTCGTCCGCCAGTACCAGGTTGTGGAAGATCGGGCCTTGCTGGAACACGAAACTGCCGGTTTCCGGGCGGTAGATTTCCGTACCGGTAATGTCGGCCGGCAACAGGTCAGGGGTGAACTGGATGCGGTGGAACTGAGCTTCGATGCCTTCGGCAAGTTCTTTGATGGCCTTGGTCTTGGCCAGGCCAGGGGCGCCTTCGACCAGCATATGGCCGTCGGCGAGCAGGGCGATAAGCAAGCGCTCGATGAGCTTTTCCTGGCCGAGAATCTGCGTTGAAAGAAAGGTTCGCAGCGCTAATAGCGCTTCACGATGTTCCATCGATGACTGTTCCTGCAAAAGGGTGGCCGAGGACGTTCGAAGTACGCCAAGGCTGGGGGCGTTACTTTAATCCATCGCGGGGGGCGGCGACTAACGGCATTTTGCGCAAAGTGCGGGAAATGGTTAGCAATAGTTGTAGGGATTTTCTACAGGTCACAGGGTGGCGGTGCTCTCTCGGGCCTCTTCGTCGGAACAGACACTGAGAACTCAGAGCTGACTGATATAGGTGCCAGTACCCTTAAGAATGTTCTGCAACGTTTCTTCTACTTCCGCCAGATCACCCGCATCGGTGCTATGGGTAATTTCCAGCACATCATCCCCATTCAACGCATCAGCATCCGCCGCCGCAATTTCAATCTTCAGCAGGGAAGGGCTGAGGGTGACTTTCACGCCATCCAGGGTCGAAGGCTCGCCGTCCAGAGTGATTTCCAGCTCGTCTTCATCCGGGTAGCGGCTCATCAGGAACATGTCGCCCTGGTCGCTGTGGCAGCAGAGCATGGCCATGTTGTCTTCTTCGTCGTCGCAAGGGTTGACGATCAAGAGGGCGGTTTTCATTTTCATGGGAAATTCCTGGCTCGACGGGCGTGGTAAACGCAACAAAGGGCGATTCTGCCAGCCCGCGCACATTTCTGCTCGTCCGAGTGTCGACGAGCGGGTCGTGGGCGGCCAGAGTGTTACTGGTCATTTCTGGTACGAATGTCCCGTAAAACCGGACGGAAAACCGTCATTTTCCTGTGCGAATGCTAGTGTTGTTCGATGCGCATGCCTTGAGCTGCGTACCGATGACCGAATATGTCGCAGCACCGCAAGCACGGGCCTTGCCGCACTGGTTAAGCTGCGCAACGGATGAGCACCCGTAAAGACATTGCGCTGCATGTGGCCCAGTCGTTTTTGCAGATGCCCATTCACGGAAGGTGAATGTGACCTGAGTGTCTCGTCCAGCTTCACCCACCTGTCACCCTGTTTCCTCTGCCCGAGAATCAGGACCAGGGTGACGGGTAGCCCCGAACAGGGGTTTTGCACGCGACGCTTCCATCAATAACAAGCCCAAGCGGAGTACCACAGATGGCGTTCTTCACCGCAGCCAGCAAAGCCGACTTCCAGCACCAACTGCAAGCGGCACTGGCGCAGCACATCAGTGAACAGGCACTGCCACAAGTGGCGCTGTTCGCTGAACAATTCTTCGGCATCATTTCCCTTGACGAGCTGACCCAGCGTCGGTTGTCCGACCTTGCTGGCTGCACCCTTTCTGCGTGGCGCCTGCTTGAGCGCTTCGATCACGCGCAGCCGCAAGTGCGCGTCTACAACCCCGATTACGAACGCCACGGCTGGCAGTCGACCCACACCGCGGTCGAAGTGCTGCACCACGACCTGCCATTCCTGGTGGACTCGGTGCGTACCGAGCTGAACCGCCGCGGCTACAGCATCCATACCCTGCAAACCACCGTGCTGAGCGTGCGTCGTGGCGGCAAGGGCGAGTTGCTGGAAATCCTGCCTAAAGGCACCCAGGGCGACGACATTCAGCAAGAGTCGCTGATGTACCTGGAAATCGACCGCTGCGCCAACACCGCCGAGCTCAATGTGCTGAGCAAAGAGCTGGAGCAGGTGCTCGGTGAAGTCCGCGTGGCCGTCGGCGATTTCGAGCCGATGAAGGCCAAGGTCCAGGACATCCTGACCATGCTGGACAACAGCCAGTTCGCCGTCGATGGCGACGAGAAGAACGAAATCAAGAGCTTCCTGGAATGGCTGGTGGGCAACCACTTCACCTTCCTCGGCTACGAAGAGTTCGTGGTCAGCGATGAAGCCGATGGCGGCCATATCGTCTACGACAAGGAATCCTTCCTCGGCCTGACCAAGCTGTTGCGTGCCGGCCTGACCTACGATGACCTGCGCATCGAAGACTACGCCGTGAACTACCTGCGCGAACCGACCCTGCTGTCGTTCGCCAAGGCTTCGCACCCAAGCCGTGTCCACCGTCCGGCTTACCCGGATTTCGTGTCGATCCGTGAAGTTGACGCCAACGGCAAGGTCATCAAGGAATGCCGTTTCATGGGCCTGTACACCTCGTCGGTGTATGGCGAGAGCGTGCGGGTGATCCCGTACATCCGCCGCAAGGTCGAGGAAATCGAACACCGTTCCGGCTTCCAGGCCAAGGCTCACCTGGGCAAGGAACTGGCGCAGGTGCTCGAAGTGCTGCCGCGCGACGACCTGTTCCAGACCCCGGTGGACGAGTTGTTCAGCACCGTGATGTCGATCGTGCAGATCCAGGAACGCAACAAGATTCGCGTGTTCCTGCGCAAAGACCCGTACGGCCGTTTCTGCTACTGCCTGGCCTACGTACCGCGTGACATCTATTCCACCGAAGTGCGCCAGAAGATCCAGCAAGTGCTGATGGATCGCCTGAAAGCGACCGATTGCGAGTTCTGGACCTTCTTCTCCGAGTCCGTGCTGGCTCGCGTGCAGCTGATCCTGCGCGTCGACCCGAAAAACCGCCTCGATATCGACCCGCTGCTGCTGGAAAAAGAAGTGGTGCAGGCCTGCCGCAGCTGGCAGGACGACTACGCCGCCCTGACCATTGAAAGCTTCGGTGAAGCCCACGGCACCAACGTGCTGGCTGACTTCCCGAAAGGCTTCCCGGCCGGTTACCGCGAGCGCTTCGCAGCCCACTCGGCTGTGGTCGACATGCAGCACCTGCTGAGCCTCAACGAAAAAAATCCGCTGGTGATGAGCTTCTACCAGCCGCTGGGCCAGGTTTCCGGCCAGCGCATGCTGCACTGCAAGCTGTACCACGCCGATACCCCGCTGGCGCTGTCGGACGTGCTGCCGATCCTGGAAAACCTCGGCCTGCGCGTGCTGGGTGAGTTCCCGTATCGCCTGCGCCACAACAGTGGCCGCGAGTTCTGGATTCACGATTTCGCGTTCACCGCCGCCGAAGGCCTGGAGCTCGACATCCAGCAACTCAACGACACGCTGCAGGACGCATTCGTCCACATCGTGCGAGGCGATGCCGAGAACGACGCGTTCAACCGTCTGGTACTGACCGCGGGCCTGCCATGGCGCGACGTGGCGCTGCTGCGTGCCTACGCCCGTTACATGAAGCAGATCCGTCTGGGCTTCGACCTGGGCTACATCGCCAGCACCCTGAACAACCACACCGATATCGCTCGCGAGTTGACCCGGTTGTTCAAGACCCGTTTCTACCTGGCGCGCAAGCTGACCGGCGACGATCTGGACGACAAGCAGCAACGCCTGGAACACGCGATTCACAGCGCCCTGGACGACGTCCAGGTACTGAACGAAGACCGCATCCTGCGTCGCTACCTGGACCTGATCAAGGCCACCCTGCGCACCAACTTCTACCAGACCGATGCCAACGGCAATAACAAGTCGTACTTCAGCTTCAAGTTCAACCCGCACTTGATTCCCGAACTGCCAAAGCCGGTACCGAAGTTCGAAATCTTCGTTTACTCGCCGCGCGTCGAAGGCGTGCACCTGCGCTTCGGCAACGTGGCTCGTGGTGGCCTGCGCTGGTCCGACCGTGAAGAAGACTTCCGTACCGAAGTCCTGGGCCTGGTAAAAGCCCAGCAAGTGAAGAACTCGGTGATCGTGCCGGTGGGTGCGAAGGGCGGCTTCCTGCCGCGTCGCCTGCCACTGGGCGGCAGCCGTGACGAGATCGCGGCCGAGGGCATCGCCTGCTACCGCATCTTCATTTCGGGCCTGTTGGACATCACCGACAACCTGAAAGACGGCGCCCTGGTACCACCGGCCAACGTCGTGCGTCATGACCACGATGACCCGTACCTGGTAGTGGCGGCGGACAAGGGCACTGCGACCTTCTCCGACATCGCCAACGGCATCGCCATCGACTACGGCTTCTGGCTGGGTGACGCGTTTGCGTCCGGTGGTTCGGCCGGTTACGACCACAAGAAGATGGGCATCACCGCCAAGGGCGCGTGGGTTGGCGTACAGCGCCACTTCCGCGAGCGCGGCATCAATGTCCAGGAAGACAACATCACCGTGGTGGGCGTCGGCGACATGGCCGGTGACGTGTTCGGTAACGGCTTGCTGATGTCCGACAAGCTGCAACTGGTCGCAGCGTTCAACCACCTGCACATCTTCATCGATCCGAACCCTGAACCAGCCAGCAGCTTCGCCGAGCGTCAGCGCCTGTTCGACCTGCCGCGTTCGGCCTGGTCGGACTACGACACCAGCCTGATGTCCGAAGGTGGCGGCATCTTCTCCCGTAGCGCGAAGAGCATTGCGATTTCCCCGCAAATGCAGGAACGCTTCGACATCAAGGCCGACAAGCTGACCCCGACCGAACTGCTGAACGCCTTGCTCAAGGCACCGGTGGATCTGCTGTGGAACGGCGGTATCGGTACTTACGTCAAGGCCAGCAGCGAAACCCACACCGATGTCGGCGACAAGGCCAACGATGCACTGCGCGTGAACGGCAACGAACTGCGCTGCAAAGTCGTGGGCGAGGGCGGTAACCTGGGCATGACCCAACTGGGTCGCGTCGAGTTCGGCCTCAATGGCGGCGGTTCCAACACCGACTTCATCGACAACGCCGGTGGTGTGGACTGCTCTGACCACGAAGTGAACATCAAGATCCTGCTGAACGAAGTGGTTCAGGCCGGCGACATGACCGACAAGCAACGTAACCAGTTGCTGGCGAGCATGACCGACGAAGTCGGTGGTCTGGTGCTGGGCAACAACTACAAGCAGACTCAGGCCCTGTCCCTGGCAGCCCGTCGCGCCTTGCCGCGGATTGCCGAATACAAGCGCCTGATGAACGACCTGGAAGGCCGTGGCAAGCTGGATCGCGCCATCGAGTTCCTGCCGGCCGAAGATGCCATCAACGAGCGCATCGCGGCTGGCCATGGCCTGACCCGTGCCGAGCTGTCGGTGCTGATCTCGTACAGCAAGATCGACCTCAAGGAGCAGTTGCTGGGCTCCCTGGTGCCGGACGACGACTACCTGACCCGCGACATGGAAACCGCTTTCCCGCCAACCCTGGTGAGCAAGTTCTCCGCGGCGATGCGTCGTCACCGTCTGAAGCGCGAAATCGTCAGCACCCAGATCGCCAACGATCTGGTCAACCACATGGGCATCACCTTCGTTCAGCGACTCAAAGAGTCGACCGGCATGAGCCCGGCGAACGTGGCTGGCGCTTATGTGATCGTGCGTGACATTTTCCATCTCCCGCACTGGTTCCGTCAGATCGAGAACCTGGACTACCAGGTCTCCGCCGACGTGCAATTGGAGCTGATGGATGAGCTGATGCGTCTGGGGCGTCGAGCCACGCGCTGGTTCCTGCGTGCCCGTCGCAACGAGCAAAACGCTGCACGTGACGTCGCGCACTTCGGTCCGCACCTGAAGGAGTTGGGTCTGAAGCTCGACGAGCTGCTCAGTGGCGAGATCCGTGAAACCTGGCAGAGCCGTTATCAGGCTTACGTCGAAGCCGGTGTTCCGGAGCTTCTGGCGCGTATGGTGGCTGGCACCTCGCACCTGTATACCCTGCTGCCGATCATCGAGGCTTCCGACGTGACTGGCCAGGACCCGGCAGAGGTGGCCAAGGCCTACTTCGCCGTGGGCAGCGCGCTGGACATCACCTGGTACATCCAACAGATCAGCGCTCTGCCGGTTGAAAACAACTGGCAGGCCCTGGCCCGTGAAGCGTTCCGTGATGACGTCGACTGGCAGCAACGCGCGATCACCATCTCGGTCCTGCAACAGGGCGACGGCACCCAGGACGTGGAAACACGGCTCTCCCTGTGGATGGCACAGCACGAGAGCATGATCGAACGCTGGCGCGTCATGCTGGTGGAAATTCGTGCCGCCAGCGGCACCGACTACGCCATGTACGCGGTGGCCAACCGCGAACTGCTGGACCTGGCGTTGAGCGGTCAAGCGGTAGTGCCTGCCGCTGTCGCCGCCGAGCTGGAACCGGCGGCCTGATCAGGCGCTGAATGAAAAAGCCCCGCATCGAGAGATGCGGGGCTTTTTTTTGCGTTCATTGTTGCTTCATGCGCAGTAGATACAGTTCGCGTTCTGAGTGATCGGCCCAGGTTTCAGGGCACAAGCGCTAGCTCCCTCGCCACGGGTTTCTCTCTGACTGAAGACACGCTTAAGTGAACAGCATTACCGTGAGCGCGGGGCCTTTTTGAGTTTCTGTGGTGACTGATCGGGCCTCTTCGCGAGCAGGCCTTCAGTTTCAATAAAACTTTTGGCCTGATTTTTTATCAAGCATCGACACATTACTTGTCGGGCTGGTCAGTAAATTACTGAGCGACTGGTCAAACTTTTGCAGCGCCCTGACTTGTACATTTTGTTGTTCGTTAATGTCCGCAACTATCTCTTCACTGCGTTTATAGTCGGCCCAAACCGGACTAAGTGCTTTGGCGTCATGCCCTTGTGCAGTACCGATGTAGTTAAAGTTCTTGTCGTAAAAATCCGCACTGACATCTGCCTGGATGTCTGAACTGCGCGAGGTCATCAGTTGGCTGCGGGTGTCGATTACCGCCATCACATCCGGTTTCGCCGCCCTGAGGCTCTGCATGTCCGGGTATACCGTGACCGAGCCGAATTGCCGCTGCAGGGAGGCCTTGACCCAATCCACGGCCATGTCCGGCCTGGAGGTGGCTACGTAGGCGTCATGAATCGGCTGCACCAGCAGGCTCTGGCCGAAACCGGTGCCGGCGTTGGCCTGGTAGTCCTGAAGATAGGCGCGGTTGGCCTGGGTATTCTGGCTGTAGACAATGCCCAGCGAGACATGGCTGCCGTTGGTAATGCTGGTGGCACCGCTACGGCCTACCGGCTCGGTGAAGATACCGTTCAGCGAAGAGACCGCCGTCGGCGCAGTGGGAATCGAACAGCCGGTTAAAACAACAGCCATGGTCAACGTACTGGCAAGCGCAAGTTTCATGGTGTTTCTCCAGTGAAACAACTTCAGAAGAAAGTTAAAGTTGCCGGTGTTATGCCGGCGGTGAGTCAAGACTAAACCCTGGATGATTTATTTAAATAGCCAATATCCACACTTGTCAGTCGACCAATAGTTTTGTTTGGTTTAAAAGTCTTCGGTTAATTGCGTGAGGAAATAAAAAGGCCCGAATCCGCGATTCGAGCCTTTTTATTTATAGCTGTACGTTCAGCCATCAGTGTTCCAGTGGGATCAACACTTTCTGGTCGGGGGCCAATACCATGAACACCAGCAACTTGGCCGGCTTGGTTGCGCTGGCGTTTTTCGACACCATGTGTTCCGAACCCGCCGGCTCATACCAGAATTCTCCGGGCTTGTAGGTTTTCGCTGGCTGGCCCTTCACCTGGGAGGTGATTTCTCCGGAAATGACATAGGCCATGGTGGTGCCATCGTGTTTGTGGGCGATGGACGACTGACCGGGTTGGTAATCGACTTCGATCATCAGCGCTTTTTGGCCAGGGACGTTCTTCAGCATTTCGTCCTGCAAAACGGTGACCTTTTCCGAAGGGTCATGGGCAAAGGCCGATGCGGACACAATCAGGGCCAGGGCGGCAAGGGGGGCAGCACAGAAGCGCAACATGTTCATGGTTTTTTACCTGCGGTGGTTGGTTGTTGCAAACCACAGTAGTGCGCAAGCAGTAGCGGTTAAACAGCCAATATTCTGGAAGGCGGGGGGACCAATTGCAGAAGGGCCAACGGAGAAAAAATGATGGTGAGGGAGCAAGCTCCCTCACCACAGGAAATGGTTAAACGATCGGAAAACTGTTGAAGTCCACGGCATTGGCCAGTTGGCTATCGATCAGGCTGATGAAGCCCTGAACCTGCGGGCAGTTGAAATGCGATCGCATGGCCGCTTCCGATTGCCAGTGGGCGCTGACGGTCCAGCGATTGGTGTCCTCGGGGCAGCGGTCGACCATATAGGATTCGCAGCCGGGTAGTTCACGCAGGGTTTCGACGATCTTCTGCAGTTGCTTGCCCAGTTCATCCGAGCGGCCGGCGACGGCCTGCACCTGTACGGTATTGATCACTTCATGGGACATTGCTCACACTCCTGAATCAGGCCGGACGAATCCTGCTCATTGAGGGATAACGCCTATGCAGGATAGGCCCGGCCCCCGGGACCGCCAATAGCCAATTGCCGGATAAAGCCGCAGGCCAATCCGTCAGGCCACCTGCTGCAGGATGTCGCGCAAACGGTCCAGGGCGATGTCGATGTCGAGGGTTTCGATGGCGCCAAAACCGAAGAAAAGCCCGGCCCTGGGCGCTTGCTGATAGAAAAAGCTGTCGATGGCATAGAGCCCGACTTCGACTTTTTTCGCCAGTTCGATCACCAATGGAATATCCATCGACACTTTACACATCACCACCATGTGGAATCCGGCAGTGGATGGCACCGCCTCCAGCCAGGGCGAAAGATCGCCCGCCATGCGCGTCAGGATCCGTTCGCGACGCCCGGCATAGACCGTATGGCAGCGCCGGATGTGCTTGAGCAGGCAGCCTTCGGCGATGAACTTGGCCAGCGCCCATTGCGGCAGGGTCGAGGTGTGCAGGTCGGTGAGCTGTTTGGCGCGCACCACGGCCTCGAGGATCGCCGGCGGCAGGATGGCATAGCCGAGCCGCAGTTCCGGCAACAGGGTTTTGGAGAACGTCCCGACGTACGCGACGATCCCCCGTTCATCCATGCTTTGCAGGGAATCGGTGGGGCGGCCTTCATAGCGGAATTCGCTGTCGTAGTCGTCCTCGATGATGATCGCACCCAGCTCATGGGCCTTGACCAGCAGTGCTTCCCGGCGCGCCTGGCTCATCGGCATGCCCAGCGGGAACTGGTGCGACGGGGTGACGTAGATCAGGCGCGTGCCGCGAGGAATCTGGTCCACCACAATGCCTTCGGCGTCCACTGGCACGCCAATCACCGTGGCGCCGTGGGTGCCGAACAGCAGGCGCGCCGGCGGGTAGCCGGGGTCCTCCATGGCGACCAGGCTGCCCGGGCTGATCAGCACCCGGGCGATCAGGTCCAGCGCCTGTTGCGCGCCGTTGCACACCACCACATCCTCATCCTGACAATTGACCCCGCGGGAGAACGCGATGTGCTGCGCAATGGCGTTACGCAGCGCCGGCAAGCCCTCGGGCAAGCTGTATAAGCCCTTGGAACTGGAAATCTGGCGCAGTGCATGGGAGGTGCAGCGCCGCCAGTCATCCTGGGGAAACTGGCCCTTGCTGGTGGCGCCACCAATGAAGTCGTAGCGCAGCGAGCCTTCCAGGGTCGGATGACGCAGAAACACCGGCAGGTTGCGCCAGGACTCGATCACCTCGAAGCCGCCCAGCTCGGTATGGCTCTGTTTACGCTGCACCTTCGACGAGCGCGCGTTGACGTAGGTACCTTTGCCGACCACCCCGGTGAGGAAGTTTTCGTAGGTCAGCTGGGCGTAGGTGTCGGAAATGGTCTTGCGCGAAATACCCAGTTGTTCGGCCAGCAAGCGGCTGGGCGGCAGTTGCGTTCCGGCGGTCAGGCGACCGGACTCGATGGCGCTGCGCAGTTGGTTGTACAGCTGGCCGGCCAGGTCCTTGCGGCCGTTGATGACAACATGTAGTTCCATACCGGCGAGGCTCCGGGGTTGTTGAGGCGCGTGTGCGTCGCGCAAGATTACCCTTATCCGCTCGTGGTACAGAAGTTGTGCAGTGGAAAAACCGTCGATTGGTCTGGTGGCGGTGGTCCCCGGGGAAATCGCCCGATTGGATCTGTCATGCCTGCGCGCCAGCGACTACCGTGAAGTTCACCTAACGGTTGCACGAGATCGATCCATGAACCCCCGTCTGGATTACTACAGCGCGTCCCCCAAGGCGATGAAAGCCATGATCGCCATGGAGGCCCTGACCAGCAGCCTGAGCATCGAGCAGGGCCTGCTGCACCTGATCAAGATTCGTGCTTCGCAGCTCAATGGCTGCGCCTTTTGCACCGACATGCACTCGGTGGATGCACGGCGCCTGGGCGAAAGCGACCGGCGTCTGTATTCCATTGTGGTCTGGCGCGACAGCAACTTTTTCAATCCCCGGGAAAGAGCCGCGCTGGCCTGGACCGAGGCGGTCACCTTACTCTCCGAAAGCCATGTGCCGGACGATGTCTACGTGCAAACCCGGGAGCAATTCAACGAAAGCGAAATGGTCGACCTGACCATCGCCGTCACCACCATCAACAGCTGGAATCGCCTGGCCGTGAGCTTCCGGCAGACACCCAGCGCCTGAGTCATTGTCACAGCAGCTTCATGAACGATCCGCAGGATGCACCTGTCTGTGTCAGATCGACAGGGAGTCCTCAATGTCATTCATGGAAGCCAGCACCCACCAGGGGGCTGCGGAGTATCGTGTCACTTTCGATAAAAACGCGTCCTGGCGCCAGTTGGCGGCGGGTATCGACCCCGAACTGGCGCTGTGTTTCACCGTCAGCGCCCGTTGCGGTTGCTTCATGCAGGCCGCCCGCAGTCTCAACATCAAGGCCACCCGCCTGCGCCGGCAACTGGTGCTGCTGGAAACGCAGCTCCGGTGTTCGCTGTTCAACCCTTCCGACAATGGTTTCAGCCTCAGCCGCGATGGCTTGCGCTTGCACGCACAATTGATCGCCCTGGCCCATGAGCGCAATTTGCCAGTGATCGAGCAGCCGTTGATTCGCCTGGCGGTGGCGGATTCGATCCTGCATGACATTCTCGGACGTGACCTGGTTGCACTGCTGCGGCGCAACGCCAGCGTGCGCCTGGACATCATCACGCTCGACAGCGAGTTGGCATTGCAGGCGGTCAGCGCCGACGTGGTGGTGTGGCTGGGTGAAACCGGATCGCCGTTACCGGGGCCAAGCTTTGCCACCACCGAACCCCGTCGTCTGGCGCAACTGGAATACCTGCCGCATATTGCCAAGCGCTACTCGCGGGTCGCTTCCAGGCCGGAATGCCTGGATGAACTGGCCGATTTTCTCTTGGTGCAATGGCGACAGGACAGTCAGGTTGAAAGCTTCCGGCCTTGGAATGCACTGGTGGATCAACGCCTGGCGGGGGCGGTGCAACTGCAATCCTACGGGCTGATGCTGGAGATGATCCGATGCAGCGCCTGCATCGGCCTGCTGCCGCACTACATGAGTCACTTCGACCGCGGGCTGATTGCCTTGCCGGGTTTGTTTGACCAGCCAATGCGGCGTCAGGTGTGGATGGCGGTCAATGCCTATTCCGGGGACGACGCGCAGGTGCGGATGATCGTCGAGTTGATCGAAAACACCTTCAGCGAGCGCCGGGAGTGGTTCGAATGAAGATAGCTTGAATAGACTGCAAGCCCCCTCGCCACAAAGGTTTTGTTCGTTATAGAGTGAACGGCCATGTCTGCTTCAAGGATGATTCACCCATGCCAACCACCGAACCCGTCATCACCCTCGAACGCTTCAACGAATCCCATATCGAAGGCATTGCGGCGCTGTACAACGATCCGGCAATCGCCCGTCAAACCCTGCAAATGCCGTTTCAGTCCTCCGAGCTCTGGCGCAGTCGCCTTGCGCTGGATAACGAACGCTTGGTGAAAGTGGTGGCCCTGCATCAGGGCACGGTTATCGGCAACATTGGCCTGGAGCAGTTCTCACGCATACGCCGCAGCCATGCCGGCAGTTTCGGCATGGGCGTTGCGGTGGCGTGGCAGGGCAAGGGCGTAGGGTCGAAGCTGCTCGCAACAGCATTGGATATTGCCGACAACTGGATGAATCTGCAGCGCATCGAGCTTTCGGTGTATGCCGACAACGAAGCGGCCATTGCCCTGTACTGCAAGTTCGGCTTCGAAACCGAGGGCCTGTTCCGTGATTACGCCGTGCGCGACGGCGTGCTGGTGGACACCTTGAGCATGGCGCGCCTGCGCCGCCCGCCCAAGGCCGGTTGAGTCAGTCGCCCAGGGCGAACGCCACCGCAGCTTGCGCATGCAGCTCGGTGGTGTCGAGCAAGGGCAGGGCACTGTGTTCGGGTTTGATCAGCAAGCCAATTTCCGTGCAACCAAGGATGATCGCCTGGGCGCCGCGCTGTGCCAGTGATGCGATGACCTGCTGATACACCCGGCGAGAGGCTTCGCTGATGACGCCGACGCACAACTCGTCGTAGATGATCCGGTGCACGGCCTGACGCTCCTCGGTCTCCGGTACCAGCACGGTCAAGCCCCGGGCGGCGAGGCGTTCCTTGAGGAAGTCCTGTTCCATGGTGAACGCGGTGCCCAGCAAGCCCACCTTCAATGCACCGGCCTCGACCGCGGCCTGAGCGGCCGGATCGGCGATGTGCAGGAAGGGAATGTCGATGGCCGCCTGAATCTGCCCGGCGACCTTGTGCATGGTGTTGGTGCACAACACCACGCAATCGGCTCCGCCCGCCTGCAAGCGCTGCGCGGCATCCACCAGGATCAGTGCCGCATCGTCCCAGCGACCGGCGTGCTGGGCCTGTTCGACAGGGCCGAAGTCGACGCTGTACATGAGCAATTTCGCCGAACGCAACGGCCCGAGGCGCTCGCGTACCTGCTGGTTGATCAGGCGGTAATACTCGGCGCTGGACTCCCAGCTCATGCCGCCGATCAGGCCGATGGTGCGCATATCGTGCTCCGTTTGTCAGGTGAAGTGCGCACCTACAGTGCCCGCGATTACGCGACGGTGCAAACTGTCGTCAGGTTTTAGTCGTACGCAGCGTGCGGGCATCTGCCATGCTCCAGGTCCGCAACACCGGTCTATTCAGGGAACACCGCTATGGACGATGTACAGCAACTGGGCGAAATGCTTCGCCACTACGCCGAAAGCGAAGCGCACAAAAAGCAAGTGTTCGAGTCGCAATCGGCCGAGTGGGCGAAGCGCATTGGTGCGCTGTTCGAGCAGATCCAGCAGTGGCTGGAACCGGTCAAGGCACCTAACCTGCTTGAAGTGAACCGCGAAGTGTATGTCGCGTCGGGGCCGAGTGTTCCGGTGGAGACCTCTGCATTCAAGACCGAAAAGCTGAGCATCCTGATCGCTGGCAAACCGGTGGAATTCGTGCCGGAGGTGATGGGTGTCGGCGGGCAGATTTCCGTGGCGGTGATGGGCTTTACAGCAGCACGTTATGGCAGCGTGTCACTGGTGTGCCTGCCGCCATCCACTGGCTGGCAGTGGCGCAAGACCAATGGCTTGAAAGACCCGGACACTTTTGAGTTCGATGCAAACTTCCTGGCGCAACAACTGCAAAGCCTGATTCCCCGGGAGCGTACCTGAAATCTCGACATACAACCCTGTGGAAGCGAGCTTGCTCCCACAGAAATCGGTGCTACATCAAATATCCAGGGTTCCCCAATCCGGTTTCGCCTCTTCCGGCGGCAGTGTTCTAACGGTTTTCCCGGTCGCCAATTCCACCCGCCGCGCCACTTCCGGGTCATCCGCAAACGGGATCAGGCTCGCATCGTCCAGGCTCTCGGCGGTCTGGTGGCGCAGACAATACTCGATGGCGAACCACAAAAATGCCACACCCAGAATGTTCAATATGACTTCAATCATCAGGCTAACCGCGCCTCGCGTTCGGCCATCGCCACGTCCGTTACCCGCACCGTGCGCCACACGTTGTAGGCCATCAGCAGCATGCCACTGAGGAAGAACACCCCGCCGGCAAAGCGCACGACGAATCCCGGATGGCTGGCCTGCAAGGCTTCGACGAAGGAGTAGGTCAGCGTGCCGTCATCGTTGATCGCGCGCCACATCAGGCCCTGGGTGATGCCGTTGACCCACATCGAGGCGATGTACAGCACGGTGCCGATGGTTGCCAGCCAAAAGTGCAGGTTGATCAGCGGCGTGCTGTGCATCTGATCGCGTCCGAATACCTTCGGCACCATGTGATAGGTCGCACCGAAGGTAATCATCGCCACCCAGCCCAGCGCCCCGGCGTGCACGTGGCCGATGGTCCAGTCGGTATAGTGGGAGAGAGCGTTGACGGTCTTGATCGCCATCATCGGCCCTTCGAAGGTCGACATGCCGTAGAAGGCCAGGGACAGCACCAGGAAACGCAGGATCGGGTCGGTGCGCAACTTATGCCAGGCACCGGACAGGGTCATCATACCGTTGATCATCCCGCCCCAACTCGGCGCCAGCAGGATCAGCGACATGGCCATGCCCAGCGACTGCGCCCAGTCCGGCAGCGCGGTGTAGTGCAAGTGGTGCGGGCCGGCCCAGATGTACAGGGTGATCAGCGCCCAGAAGTGCACAATTGACAGGCGATAGGAATACACCGGCCGGCCCACCTGTTTCGGCACGAAGTAATACATCATCCCCAGGAAACCGGTGGTCAGGAAAAAGCCCACGGCGTTGTGCCCGTACCACCATTGCACCATGGCGTCGGTGGCCCCGGAGTACAGCGGATAGGACTTGAACCAGCCGACTGGAATCGACAGGTGATTGACCACGTGCAGCATGGCGATGACCACGATGAATGCACCGAAGAACCAGTTGCCGACGTAGATGTGTCTGGTCTTGCGTTGCACTACGGTAGTAAAGAACACCACGGCGTATGCAACCCAGACCACGGTCATCCACACCGCGCCGGTGAATTCGATTTCGGCGTATTCCTTGGTGGTGGTGTAGCCCAGCGGCAGGGTGATCAGCATCACCACAATCACCGACTGCCAGCCCCAGAACGTGAAGCCGGCGAGTGTGTCCGAGAACAGCCGCACCTGGCAGGTACGCTGCACCGCGTAATAGCTGGCGGCGAATTGCGCGCTGCCGGCGAAACCGAAAATCACCAGGCTGGTGTGCAGCGGGCGCAAGCGGCCGAAGGTGGTCCACGGCAGGTCCAGGTTCATCTGCGGCCACACCAGTTGCGAGGCGATCCACACGCCCATCGCCATCCCCACGACACCCCAGATCACGGTCGCCACGATGAATTGGCGGACGACCTTGTAGTTATAGGCCTGTCCGATAGTTGTCGTGCTCATGATCGATGCTTCCACGGTTGCAATGACGTGCACTGTAAAAACCGTGGCGAAAACAAAACAGGCTCAGGAATATTTCATTTGTGCGGATCAGATAAGTTGCGCTGCTGCGGCGATCTTAAACGCTCTGATACGGTTTTTAACGATTCAGGTGAATCTGTAACACGCTGCACCGCTGGCGCATAGTCGCTCTTATGAACGAGCCACAGAGCCCGATGCCCCGCAATCCTGATGAGGTAGCTATGTATCAATACGATGATTACGATCGGGCACTGGTGCTCGAACGGGTTGCGCAGTTTCGCGATCAGGTCGAGCGCTTCATGGCCGGTGAGCTGAACGAAGAAGAGTTCCTGCCGTTGCGCCTGCAGAACGGCCTGTACATGCAAAAGCACGCCTACATGCTGCGGGTGGCGATTCCCTACGGCACGCTGAGTGCACGGCAGATGCGTACGTTGGCGAGCATCGCCCGGGATTATGATCGCGGCTACGGTCATTTCACCACCCGGCAGAACATGCAGTTCAACTGGATCGAACTGGCTCAGGTGCCGGACATCCTCGAACGCCTGGCCGAGGTGGAAATGCATGCGATCCAGACCTCCGGCAACTGCGTGCGCAACATCACCACCGAAGCCTTTGCCGGGGTTGCGGCCGACGAAATGATTGACCCGCGACCGTTGGCGGAAATTCTGCGGCAGTGGTCGACCATCAACCCGGAATTCCTGTTTCTGCCGCGCAAGTTCAAGATCGCCATCTGCTCGGCCGAGCAGGACCGCGCGGCGATCATGATGCATGACATCGGCCTTTATCTTTACCCAGGTTTCGAAGGACACATGCTCCTGCGAGTCATGGTGGGCGGCGGTCTGGGGCGCACGCCGATCCTCGGCTTGCAGATCCGCGAAGGCTTGCCGTGGCAGCACCTGCTGTCTTACGTAGAGGCGGTGCTGCGGGTGTATAACCGCCATGGCCGGCGGGACAACAAGTACAAGGCGCGAATCAAGATTCTGGTCAAAGCCTTGGGTATCGAGGCCTTCGCCCGGGAAGTGGAGCAAGAGTGGCAGTACCTCAAGGACGGCCCGGCGCAACTGACCCTTGACGAGTTCGAGCGTGTGGCCAGTGCGTTCGTCGCACCGCCATATCGTGATCTGTCCGACACCCATCTCGATTTCGGCACGCACCTGGCCGAAAACCCGGCGTTCGCTCGTTGGGTGCAGCGTAATGTGCAGCCGCACAAAATATCGGGCTATGCCAGCGTGGTGTTGTCGACCAAGCCCGGCAGCGCTGCGCCACCGGGCGATGTCACTACCGGACAGATGGAGGCGGTGGCCGAGTGGTCCGAACGCTTCGGCTTCGGTGAAATCCGCATTGCCCATGAGCAGAATATCGTCCTTCCTGACGTGTCCAAGGCCGATCTATTCACCCTGTGGCGCCTGGCCTGCGGACACAATCTGGGCAGTGCCAACGCCGGATTGCTCACCGACATCATCGCCTGCCCCGGTGGCGACTTCTGCGCGCTGGCCAACGCCAAGTCGATCCCCATCGCCAAGGCTATTGCCGCACGCTTCGAAGACCTCGACTACCTGCACGACCTGGGCGACATCAGCCTCAATATCTCTGGCTGCATGAATGCCTGCGGTCACCATCACATCGGCAACATCGGCATTCTGGGGGTCGATAAGAACGGCGCCGAGTGGTACCAGATCACCCTCGGCGGAGCCCAGGGCAAGCACAGCGCGTTGGGCAAGGTCATTGGCCCGTCCTTCAGCGCCGCCGAAGTGCCCGAGGTGATCGAGCGCATCATCGACACCTTCGTGCGTTATCGCGAGAGCGAAGAACTGTTCGTCGACGCCTTCCAACGGATCGGGCTAGAGCCGTTCAAGGAGGCGGTATATGCGAAAGTGCTGGAGGTGTCGGCATGAACAATCTGTTGCGGCTGGAAGAGGGCATGGCGCGGATTGTCGCGGATGATCCGTGGAAGCTCGTGCGCGACCCGCAAGCACCGCTGCCCGTGGGTGCCGCGATTCTGCCGCTGAGCCGTTGGCTGGAAAACCCGTCGCAAAGCGGCGTGTGGCTGGGGCCGGACGATGAAGTGGAAAGCCTTCAGCCATGGTTTGCTCAACTGCCCTTGATCGCCCTGGATTTTCCGAGCTTTCGCGATGGCCGCGGGTACAGTCAGGCGTATCTGCTGCGCACGCGATTGGGCTGGGCCGGCGAGTTGCGCGCCATCGGCGATGTCTTGCGCGATCAACTCAGCCACATGCGCCAATGCGGTTTCGACAGCTTTGCCGTACGTGAAGACAAATCCGCAGAAGATGCATTGAAGGGATTGGCGGGGATGAGCGTGTTGTACGGGCGTTCGGTGATTGAGCCGCGGCCGTTGTTCAGGCGCCGCTGAATTCGGTCCCTGTAGGAGCGAGCTTGCTCCGGGCGGCGCTCCGACGATGGACGTCAACGAAAACGCGATTTTTTTGGATAAACGCGTCGCCTGTAACGCCATCGCGAGCAAGCTCGCTCCTACAAGAATCTCCCGTCACTTCAACGCCGGATCCCCCATGTTCATTTTCTTCCAGCCCTGCAACAGCACTTGCGCCTTGGGTTCCTGGCCGTTGTCCAGGTAGTACTGGATCAGCGACAGCCGTGCATTGCGGTTGGCCGGTTGTTCTTTCAACAGCCGTTCCAGTTCTGCGCACGCCTGGTCAATCTTGCCGCTGTCATGCAGGGCCACCGCCAGCACGTAACCGAACTGTCCGCTCTGCGGTTCCAGTTGCGCGGCCTTGCGCAGGTACGGCATGGCTTGAGCGGCCTGGCCCGCACGAATCAGCGCCAGGCCCTGGGTGTGTTGCAGCAGACCTGAGTCGGGGTGGTCCTTGAGGCTTTGCGCCAGCAGGGCATGGGCTTCCTGACGGCGACCGTTGGCCTCCAGCCATTGCACCAGGGTGACCAGCGCCGGGTAGAAGTCCGGATCGCGCTGCAGGGCGGTACGCAGCAAAGCTTCGACTTCTACGCTGCGGCCATCGGCCTGATAGAGCATGGCCAGGTTCAGGTTGGCCTCGGCACGTTCGGGCAGGCTCTTTTGCACCGCTTCATATTCGGCGATGGCGGCATTCCAGCTGTCCTGGGCGCTGTCCAAACCATTGCGCGCCACGCTGAGCAGGTCCCGGGCGACGGCGATGCGCACGGCCCGCACCGGGTCGCTCAGCAACGGCGTGAGCAATGGCGCGCGCTCCGCTGGCGGCAGGAACGCACTGACTGCCCGCACCGCGCTCTCGCGGACCTGTGGCGCCGGGTTGCTCAGGTCCTTGGTGGCCAGTTTCAACGCCTGTTCGCTCGGGTATGCCGGCAGTTCGGCCAGCAGCGTCGCCCGTTGAATCGCTGGCAGGTTGCTGCGTTGCAGTTGCTCGAACAATGCCTGGGCGGCGCCGGCCTGACCGTTGCGAATCAGCCACAGGCTCTCGTCGTAGCGAGGGGCTTGTACCGCGCTGGCGTTGGCGGTGTTCCACAGCTTGAACTGCTCGGTGACCTTGTCGCCGGCCTTGCCTTGGTGGCAGGTCAGGCAGGCGTCAGGCGTCCCCAGCTTTTTCGCCCGCTCAGGGTTGGGGATGCTGAAGCTGTGGTCATGCCGGAAGTCGTTGCCCATGTAGAACTTGCCGGGCATGTGGCAATCCACGCACTGCGAACCCGGCTGGCCCACGGTGTGGCGAGTGTGTTCGATGGAATCGTAGTTCTTCGCTTGCAGGCCTTTGTCGTCGACACCTTCCACAGTGGTTTTGCCGGCGGTGTTGTGACATTGCAGACACACGCCATTACCTGGCGCCTTTAGCTGCGTGCTGTGCGGGTTGTGGCAATTGCTGCAACGCACGCCCTTGTCGGACATTTTGCTTTGGGCAAAGGAGCCGTGTTCGAACACTTCGTCCTTGATCTTGCCGTCCAGCGCGTACAGTTCGCGGGTCAGGACGCTCGGCAGGTAGTCGTCCATCAGCCGCTTGCCGACCGTGTAGCCATCGTCCAAGGGGGCGCGGCGCGAGTGGCAGCGGGCGCAGGTTTCGATTTCGACGCTGGCGTTCTTGTCCTTTAGATCGACGGCAAAGCCGGCATGGATCAGGTCGGTTTTCTTCGCGGTCCATTCCAGGTGATTGGACGCCGGCCCGTGGCAGGCCTGGCAGCCGACACCGAGGCTGTTCCAGTGGCTGTCGAAGGTGTTTTTCGCCGCATCGAAATTGCGCTTGTAACCGGTGGTGTGGCATTCGACGCACATGAAGTTGGCGTTCTGGCTCGGCTTGCTCCAGTGCAGCGGGTTCTTGAAGGTCACACCCTGGCCCGGATAGAGGTGAAACCAGCGGTGCTTCTCGGTATCCCAGGCCACGGCGAGGGCCTGTAGCCGGCCTTCGCCGACTTCGATCAGGTATTGCTGCAAAGGGGCGATGCCAAAGGTGTAGGCGACCTTGAAATCGGCATTCTTGCCATCGATACCTGGCGTGTTGACCCAGAATTCGTCGCCTTTGCGCGAGAACACCGTGGTCTCTTTTTCGGCCTTGAAGGTGACGTTGTTGAAGTCGCCGAGCAGGGTGTCCGCGTTGGCTTGCTGCATCGCCAGTTGGTGATGGGAGCCTTGCCAGTCCTTGACCTGCTCGCCGTGGCAGCCCTGGCATTGTTGCTCATCGACCATTTTCGCCGGCTTGACAGCGACCGGTTGCGGTTTGGCCGGTTGCACGGCAGGGGCGCTGACGGGGACTGGCTTGAGCGGCGTCGGTGTACTGCCCAGCAAAAACCAGCCGATGCCCGCCACAGCCAGCAGCAGGATGCCGATGGTGACAGGGAACAGATAACGGTTGATCAGGGTCGGTTGCGAATCAGGGTTTGGGGTTGCAGCTTTATTTTTATGGTTCGGCATTGCGACTTCCATGGTCCAGGTGCGTTTGCCTTGCGGCGCGCGATGAAGCTTGATGCAGCTTTGTCGGATGGTCGGCGTCTGTCAAATGGCAGATCCTGTGAAGCTGATGGCCCCTTCGCGGGCTTGCCCGCGAAGGCGATCTATCAGGCACCCAATCACTCCCCGACAAACCACCGGTAATACGGATTCCCCGCATCCCCGCGCATCACCTCGCGCATATCCCTGGCCCAAGCGTCACGGTTTCCGTCGTAGGCATACAGGCTCGCGCGATAGAACTGCATCAGGCGTTGTTGCTGGGTGTTCATGCGCTCGATGAACCCGGCGTCGGCGTTCAACACGGCTGGCGGCTGATGCAAGTCGAGCAGGGCGGGCAACACACGGCTGATCTCTTTCGAGCGAACCCAGGGCGCGTATTCGATCCTCGGCTGATCGTCCGTCACCGGTTGCGCATCGCCGGCGAAGCGTTCAAGCCCCGCACGGTCAGTCACCCAGGTGGCGAGCAACGCCGCGGCCGAACCGACACCGACGTCCTGCAAGGTGCTGCGCACGCTGTCCTGCTGGAAGCGTGCGTTGATCTTCGCCGCATCCAATTCAATCGGCTCCATCGAGCCCACCAGCAACATCTCGTGGAATTCGCTGGTCCACAGGGTCGCGTACGGGAACACGTCGAGGAAGCTGCGCACCAGTGAGCGCGAGTCGTCGATGTTCTGCGTCGGCAGCGGCAGCCATTGGGCGACCAGGCCTTGTTTGTGCAAACGGCTGGCGGCCAGTTGGTAGAAGTCCCGGGAATACAGGTTGACCACGCCGGCAGCGGAGGGCGGCGGCGGTTCGAGGGTGATCAGGTCGTAGCGCTGCGGGTTGCGCAGCAGTTCCTGGCGACCGTCACGCAAGCGCACATCGACGCCCGGATCGGCCGCGGCATTGAAATTGCCCTTGAACAAAGGTGCTGCCTTGATCACCGAAGGCAGCAGTTCGGCGACCACGCGATGTTCCAGGCCGGGGTAGCGGGTCAGGGCGCCCGCGGTGATGCCGGTACCGAAGCCGATCACCAGTGCCGAGCGCGGCTCACCGTTGTGGATCAACAGGGGCAACAGCGCCTGGATCCGCATGTAGCGCAGGGACGGCATCGCATCGCCGGTATTGGACACGCCCTGAATGTACAAACGCTGGAACGCTCTTTCGCCCTTGCCCTGGGTGACCACGGCGACGGTCCCGCCACGGCCTTCTTCGTAGAACGTCAGCGTGCCATTGCGCGCCCCCGGCAGCAGGCTGGCGAGCTTGTTGACCGGCGTGAACACGGCGAGTGCCAGCGACACCAGGCCAATGGCAACCACCGCCTGACGCTGGCCTTTCTTCACCCCATGGCCCTTGCGCACGGCGAGGTATGCGATACCGGCGGCGATCATCGCCAGCAGACCCAGAGTCCGCACCAGACCCAGCATCGGGATCAGGACAAAGCCGCAGAGCATCACGCCGATGATGCCGCCAAGGGTATTGAACGCGACGACTTCGCCGACATGGCGCCCCACCTGTTCACCGCCGACGCTCAAGCGCAGGGCCAACGGGAAAGCCGCACCCAGCAACAGGGTCGGTACAAACACGATGCTCAAGGCGGCCACTGCAAACCGCGTGCTCATGCCCGACAGTTCACTGCCGCCCAATGCCAATACCCAGGATTCGGCCAGGGTTTGTGCAAGCACCAGCCAGCGTCCGAGCAACGCCACTTCCAGCAAAGCAATCACTCCGGCTGCGGCAATCAGCAAACCGAACACCCCCCAGGGATCGCGCAGGCGATCGACCCGACGGGCCAGCAGCATGCTGCCCAGGAACAACCCGGTGAGGTAAGTGGCCAGCACCACGGCAAAGGCGTAGGTACGGGTGCTCATGAACTGCACGATCGATTGCGACCACACCACTTCGTAGCCCAGGGCCACACCGCCGGCAATGGAGTACAGCCACAGGGCCAGGCGGTCGGGGGCTTTTTCACTGTGATGTTTCACCGGGGCATTGACGGGTGTCACGCGCTGGCGCTGGAGCCACAAGGCCCCTGCGGCAGCCAGCAGGTTCAGCATGGCGGCGGCCAGCGCGCTGCCGCGCACGCCGAGGGTAGCAATCAGCACGAACGCGGCGAGCAGGGTGCCGGCAATGGCCCCGGCGGTGTTCGCCGCATACAGTTGCCCGCCGGCCTTGCCCAGGTGTTGCGGGTCAGTGGCCAGGGAACGAACCAGCACCGGCAAGGTGCCGCCCATCAACAGCGCGGGAATGCCCACCAGCGCGAACGGCAGTACCCAAGCCAGCAAACCCACGTGTTCTTCCAGCCAGGCAAAGGGGCTGGCCGCCAGGCTCATGGCGAACGTCGCGCCGACACCGAGTATCGCCACCAGCACTTCCAGCCCGGCGTACAGCACAACCGGTTGCTGCATCCGGTCCGCCCAGCGGCCGAACAGCAAGCCGCCCAGGGCCAGCCCGGCGAAAAACGCGCTGATCCCGGTGGTGATGGCATAGACCTCGACGCCCACCACCAACGACAGCTGCTTGATCCACAGCACCTGATACACCAGCGCGGCGGCGCCGGAGACAAACAGCAACAGGGCGGGGATCAACAGCGCCGGGGAGGTGACTTGAGGGGCAGGTATGGCCGACGACTTGCTGGCGACACGTGAGGTCATTGCGGATTGCCTTGTTCCGGTACGTAAAAACAATGACTGATGGATCTGAGTCAGTCAGATAATTTCAAACCTTACAAACCTATTGTGGCGAGGGGGCTTGCCCCCTCGCCACAGAGTCCAGTGTTCGCCATGAATAAGTCCGCTCGCCAATGAAGGCGAGCGGTGGTCCAGCGGTCTTACTGTGCAGCTTTCATTTTTTCAGCGATTTTGGCGTCTACCGCAGCACGGATCTGGTCGATGCTGAAGCTGGCCGGTTTCTGGCTAGGTGGATAGTCGATGAAGGTTTGCAGGAATGCCGCCGATTTGCCCACGGCAACCGCAGCCAGGTAGACGTTCTTGGTTTGCCAATCGTAATACTGATCGGAAACCACGTCGGCCCGCTCGTACGGGTCCATGCGCAGGTTGAAGATCTTCGGTACGCGCAGGCAAACGAACGGTTCGCTCCAGACCTTGAACCCGCCCGGTGCGCGCTGCTCGCAGAACACGGCTTTCCAGTTGTCGAAACGCATGGAAACCAGCATGCCGTCGTCGTTGAAGTAGTAGAACTCCTTGCGCTCGCCTTTAGGCTGTTGGCCGGTCAGGTAAGGCATTTGGTTGTAGCCGTCCAGGTGAACCTTGAAATTGCTGCCGCCAGACGTTGGAGCCCAGCCCTTGAGCAGTTTTTCCTTTACCTCGGCATCACCTGCCGCCGCGAGCAAGGTCGGGAACCAGTCAAGCCCCGAGAACATCTCGTTCGAGACCTCACCCGGCTTGATCTTGCCAGGCCAGCGAATCATCGCCGGAACCCGGTAGGCACCTTCCCAGTTGGAGTTCTTCTCGTTACGGAACGGCGTGGTCGCCGCGTCCGGCCAGGAGAACTGGTTCGGGCCGTTGTCGGTGGTGTAGACGACGATGGTGTTGTCGGTGATCTTCAGGTCGTCGAGGGTTTTCAGCAGTTTGCCGACGTCGCCGTCGTGCTCGATCATGCCGTCGGCGTAATCGTTGCCGGGCATGCCGCTCTGGCCCTTCATCGACTCGCGCACGTGGGTGAACAAGTGCATGCGGGTGGTGTTCATCCAGACGAAGAACGGTTTGTCCGCCTTGGCCTGTTTCTCGATGAACGCTTGTGCGGCGGCGGTGGTTTCGTCGTCGATGGTTTCCATGCGCTTGGTGTTCAGCGGGCCGGTGTCTTCGATCTTGCCGTCAGCGAAGCTATGGATCACGCCACGCGGGGTGTTGGCCTTGACGAAGGCAGCGTCGTCCTTGGGCCAGTACGGGCGTTCAGGCTCTTCTTCAGCGTTGAGGTGGTACAGGTTGCCGAAGAACTCGTCGAAACCGTGGTTGGTCGGCAGGTATTCATCCTTGTCGCCCAAGTGGTTCTTGCCGAACTGACCGGTCGCATAGCCCTGTGACTTGAGTGCCTGGGCAATGGTGATGTCACGCTTTTGCAAACCCACCGGAGCACCCGGGATGCCGACTTTCGACAAGCCGGTGCGCAATGGTGTCTGGCCAGTGATAAACGATGACCGTCCGGCCGTGCAGCTGTTCTCCGCGTAATAGTCGGTGAACATCATGCCTTCTTTGGCGATGCGGTCGATGTTCGGAGTCTTGTAGCCGACCACGCCCATGGAATAGGCGCTGATGTTGGTCTGGCCGATATCGTCGCCGAAGATCACGAGAATGTTGGGTTTTTCGGCGGCCCCGGCAGTTGCCGAAATCGCCATGACCGACGCTGCCACAAAGGCGAGTTTCGGTATCCACTTACGTATGCGAGTCATCTGACTGGCTCCTTATGCTCACTTGCGTCGCGTACTGCGACAAACGTTTTTTGCGGTCCTGCATTACGTCTTTTTATTGCACTTGCTCAGGTGTGGCGGCATCGAACGGATAGATCCGACGCCATTCGGACGCCATATCGACGACCGTCCAGCCGCGTTTGTTTGCTTCGTCCAGGGCTTTGTCCAGACGACCGATCTGTGACTGCCGGTCGTATGCCCATTCACGTTTGGCGTCGGTGTGATGCACCAGGCCCATGAAGCGTTTGCCAGGACCGGCGGCGGTCCACTGGAGCATTTGCAGATCGCCGTCGGAGTTGCCGAAGGCGAGGATCGGCCGACGACCGATCACCGCGTCGATGCTTTCCGGTTTGCCCGGGCCATCGTCGTTGTGGGCCAGTTTGGGCGTGCGCAGGATCGACGCCTTGCCGTCCTTGAACTGATACGCGGTGATGAAGGTGGTGCCGATCACTTGTTCAGGCGGGATGCCGTAGACCTTCTCGGCGAAGGCGCGCATGAACCCGGTGTCGCCACCGGAGACGATGTAGGTCTTGAAGTCCTGGCTGCGCAGGTAGTCGAGCATCTCCAGCATCGGCTGGAAGATCATCTCGGTGTACGGCTTGCCGGTTTTCGGATGGCGGGCCTGGCTCAGCCAGGTCTTGGCGTAGTCATCGAAGGCTTCGGTGGTCATGCCAGTGTGGGTCGCGGCGAAAATCTTCAGCAGGCCCTCCATGCCGGTGGCGGCCAGCGCCTTGTGATCGTTTTCCAGCACCGCCTGGAACGGCTGGGTGGTTTTCCATTCCGGATGATGCGATGCGGTGCGTTTGACTTCGTCGAGGGCGAACAGCAACTCGAAGTACATCGGCTGCTCACTCCACAAAGTGCCGTCGTTGTCGAACACGGCAATGCGGTCCTCGGGCTTGACGAAGTCCTTGCTGCTTTGATCGGTGACCGTCTGTACGAACTCGATGATCTGCTTTTTCGACGGCCCGTCGTTCCACGAAGGCAGCGGCTCGGCGGCCTGCACCAGCAACGGCAGGCTCAAGGCCAGGGTCAGCAGGAAACTGAATGCGCGATGATGGCTCAGCGATATCGAACTCGTCATGGGAAATCCTTCTCGTGAACGGGGTTGAGCGGATGCAGTGCAGAAGAGACTGATTCTCTGTTGCGCTCGGACTGACTATGCAGCGTAGACAAGGATTCCCCGATTTGGCGCAGGGCCTGCTCTTTGTCCGGTTCGCGGCCATAACAGGCCCGCAGGAAGGTTTGCAGGCGCGGGCCGAGGCCGGTCAGTTTCAGGCCGTGGCGGCTGCGTCGGGTCCACAGGTACAGGGCGCTGAGTTGCGCCGGTTTGCCCTCGATTTGTGCCGGGATCTGCCGCCACGCGTAGTCGGCGGACTCGAGCCAGGCGGCGTGTCGGGCGCGGCGTCGGGCTTGCCACTTGAGGTGCGCGCGGCGTACGAGCGGGCGACTGAACCTACCGAGTGCCACCACCGCCAATACCAGTGCCAATAGTCCGAACCAGTGCCCGGAAAGGTGCAGGCGATTCTGCTGGCCGAGTTTTTTCAGGTCTTCGGTGATTGAAAACACCGGCTTGTAGGCGCTGTTGGCCGCCGCGTCGAAGGTCACGGCAGACACTGTGGCCGTGCGGGTTTGCTGGCTGCTGGCATCCCACCATTTCAGTTCGACGGATGGCAGGGTGTAGTGGCCTTCCTGGTCGATTCGGTAAGTCACGCTGTCGATGCGCTGGCCGCCATTGAAGTTGCCCCGCCCGTCATCCAGATTGCGGATTTGCGGGGCTTTCGGGTAGCGGCTCAGGCCCTTGATGTCGTCCAGCGTCGGTGTCGGCAGTGACATGGCCAGGGCACCGTCGGCCTGCAAGGTCAGTTCCCGGGTGATGCTGTCGCCGACCTTCAGCGGTGTGGCCGAATTGACGGTCTTCTGGGTAAACCGCAGCCCTTGGGCCACCAGCACCGCCTCACCGGGCTGGAACCCTGGTGGTTGCGCGGCGTTGAAATGCAAAGGCTGGCTCTGGGCGCTGAGTTCGTGGCTGGCCTGACCCGGTGTGGCTTGTACCGTCAGTGCCGGAATGTCGAAGCCCTGGGCCAGGTTCGGGGTGATCAGGTAGCTGTAGCGCATGCCGCTGAAGGATTGGCCGTCGAAGGTCTGGTTGATGTGCTGGGCATGGCCGTCCGGTGGCATCACCAATGCGCCGGGCAGTTTCAGGTCGGGCAGGGTGGGGGCGCTGGTGAACCAGGAGTCGGTGAAGACATCGAGTTGCAACTCGACCAGGCTGCCGACCATGACTTGGGTGGTGGGTTGCAGGGTGGCCTGGACTTTCAGCTGAGGGTCGGCGGCGAATGTGTTGAGGCTGATCAGGCCGATGAGCAGGGCGCCGAGTGTTGTGGTGATTGATCTGGCCCTTTCGCGGGCAAGCCCGCTCCTACAGGGGATCGGTGGCGCACACAAATCCAGTGTGGGAGCGAGCCTGCTCGCGATGACGGCGACTCGGTCTTGAAGGTAGCTCATGGCTTGGCCCCCGCCTGATCCTGCAAGCTGAATTTATGCTTGAGGAATTTCGCCGGGGATGTGGTGAGGTTCTGTAACCATTGCTCATCCGAGGCCGCTTGCTGGGTCTGCACCTTTTTGCTTTGGCCTTTACCCGGTGCCTTGTCCATCTTGATTTCGTCGGGTTTGACCTCTGGCGTGTTTTTCTCGGCGCTTTCGGTGTCTTTCTGCAAGGCAATGGCCAGGGCCAGATTGGCCGAGGCTTGCGGGAACTGCGGCTGCAACTTCAGCGCCTGGGTATAGGCCGCGATGGCCTGATCGAACTTGAAGCGCCGCACATAGATGTTGCCCAGGTAGAAATATGCCTGCGGTGTATTGAGCCGCGCGAAACTGGCCAGCGCCAAGTCGAAATCGGCCGCGTGGTAGGCGGCAACGCCTTTCCAGTACGGATCGACAAACAGCGCCGCCGCCTGAGGGTAGTGCTCATGCTCGAAGGCCCAGCGGCCTTGCTGGTCGCGAGTGAAAAAGGCATCGGTCAGCGCGTTGGCCTGTGCCGGCGCCGGTTGCAGGCCCAGKCCCAGGCCCACCGCCAGCAGTAGTGCGGCCATCCAGTTCAGGCTCCAGCCCCTGCGTACGCTGAAGAAGGCGATCAGCAACAGCGGCCAGCACAGCCAGTAACCGGCGTCTTTCCAGTGCAGTTCGCGCTGTTCGTCGCTGGCTGACTGGAAGTGCTGCTCGGCGTGCAGTTCGATCCAGTCCAGGTCGTCATCGTTGAGGGTCAGGCTGCCCAGCGGGGCATCCAGCGTTGAGGCAAGCTGCTTGAGGGCGTCCTGATCGAAACTGCCCATTTGCGGGCGACCGTTGCTGTCGGTGCGTGGCTGGCCGCTGGCATCGCGGATGATCCAACCGTCGGTGCTGCCAGCCGCCAATATCAGCACTTGCAGCGCACTGTCCGCCAGTTGCTTGTCCAGTCCGGCCAGCGCCGAGGTGTCGGCGCCATCGGTGATCACCAGCAGGGTGCCGGGCGTTTTCTCGGCGGTGAGCAGGCGCTTGGCCTGATCGATGACCGCGCCGACATTTTTCCCCGGTTTGTCGATCAGGTCGGTACTCAGGGCCTGAATGAACGTATCGAGCAGCGCCGGGTCGTCGGTGGCGGGCAACACCAGGTGCGCGCTGCCGGCGTAGGCAATCAGGGCGTTGCGTGAACCGGCGCGGCGCTGGATCAAGTCGTGGAGCTTGTGCTTGACCGCTTCCAGACGACTGGGGGGAACGTCGCTGGCGTCCATGGAGGGCGACAGGTCGACGGCGATGATCAGCGGCGCACGATTTTCCAGAAAGTCCGGTCGATCCTGCTCCCAGGTCGGCCCGGCAGCGGCGATGGCGCCCAGTACCAGCAGCGCAGACACCAGATGCACCGGACGCAGACGTTGCCGGTCTTGCGGGGTGATCAGCAGATGCGGCAGCAGGTGCGCGGCGATGTTGCTGCGCAGGCGCCGTTGCAGGTCCTGGTTGCGCCGCCACAGCAACGGCAGTAGTGCACCGAACACCGCAAGCAACAGCCACAAAGGGCGCAGGAAATGGAAGTCGCTGAGGTTGATGTCCATGTCATGCCTCCTGCCGTTGACGGGCGAGCATCAGCCGTGGAAGCAGCAGGGCGCCCAAGTGATAAATCGCCAGCAGGGCAATGGCCGCGCCCAGCGGCCACCAGAACAGATCGCGTTTGGGCTGGTGGCTGAGGGTTTTCACCTGATGCGGAGTGAGTTTGTCGAGGGTGCTGTAGACCTGATCCAGGGCGTTGCGGTCTTCGGCGCGGAAGAAGCGTCCGCCCGTGGCTTGGGCAATCTCCTGCAAGCCTTGCAGGTTGACCTTGGCTTCGCCCTCGGCATTCGGGTCGCCGATGCCGATGGTGTGAATCACCACGCCTTTGGCCGCGGCCATGGCGGCCGCGTGATCCGGGGTGATGGCGCTGCTGGTGTCATTGCCGTCGGTGAGCAGGATCAGCACTTTTTCCTGCTCGTGGGCCTGATCCAGCAGTTTCAGGCTCAGGCCGATGGCGTCGCCAATGGCCGTGTTGGGACCGGCCATGCCGATGCCGGTGTCGTCCAGCAGCAGTGACAGGCTGGCGTGGTCGAGGGTCAACGGTGCCTGCGGATAGGCACCGGTGCCGAATACGATCAGTCCGATTCGATCGTCTTTACGTTTGTCGATGAACCCGTGCACCACTTCCTTGACCGCGGCCAGGCGATTGATCTTCTGGCCGTTGGCGTCGGTGAAATCGGTGGTTTCCATCGACTGGGAAATGTCGATGGCCAACATCAGATCCCGCACCGGCTGCTGGCGTTCGATGGGTTTTTCCACCAACACCGGCCGACTCGCTGCCACCAGCAGCAGCGTCCAGACCAGCAGGTTCAGGAGCAATTGCCAGCGGTTGCTGCGGGTGCCGGCCTGGCTCGGGGCCTGGCCGACAGCACGGCTCATCGCCGCGAAAAACGGTACACGCACGGCGCTGCGCGCCTCGCGGTAATCGGGCAGGTATCGATAACCGAACCACGGCAGCGGCAACAGGATCAGCAGCCAGGGGTAATCAAGCTGCCACATGATGACGCTCGACCCAGGTTTTGCAGGTGCTGAACAGCTGTTGGCGCTGTTCAGTGGGCATGGCCTGCAATGTTGCGTCGGGGGCGTAGGCCAGCAGCGAGAGTTGTTGGCTGAAGTCGGATGGCAGGGGGTGTTCAATGTGCCGCTGCAAAAACACCTGCCAGTCCTCTTTCCCCAACGCCGCAGGCGATCCCTGTGGGAGCGGCGGTGCGACGATTCGACTTGCTCGCGAAGGCGTCCGGTCAGTCGACATAGATATTAAGTTTAAGGCCCTCTTCGCGAGCAAGCCCGCTCCCACAGGGGATGTGGAGGGCATCGAGAGGGCCACGCGCTTGAGCAATTCGGGAAGCTCACGCAACGCGCTCAGGTCATTACTGCGCTGCTGCAATTCCTCCAGCCGCACTAACGCCTCGCGCCGATAGCGGTCGCGCCGCCATTGCCAGTATCGCCGCGCACCCATCACCAGCAGCGTAACGATCAGCAGCGCCAGCAACGCCCACCAACCCCAGGTTTGCGGTGCATAACTGACCGGCGCCGGCAGTGCCATTTCCTTGAGTTGGTCGATGCTCGGGATCGCGGGGTTCATCGGCGCCGTCCGGCAAACTTGCCCAGTTCGGCGCGCAGTTGTTCGTGGGCTTCTGTAGCGGTGCTGAACATCATCAGCGGCACCTGGCTGCGGCGCAGCAGGGTAGCGACGTCCTTGAGCCGCCCGCTGAGGAAATCCCCGAGCGGCTGGTGCACCTGTTGCCGATCCACCGCCAGCTCCACCTGCAATTGCCCTTGGGTGACCTGCACGCGGCCGTTTTTCGGCAGGTTCAGCGCCAGCGGGTCGTAGACCTGCATGGCAATCACATCGTTGTGCGCCGCCAGTTGCCGCATCAGTTGCAAGGTGCGTTCGCCGGCACCGGCAAAGTCGCTGACGATGCAGATCAGGTGATCGTGACCGGCCACCGCCAGGCAATGCTGTAGGACCTTGTCGAGCTGGTCTTCGCCTTCGGCGTCCGGGTTGGCGGCATTGAGTGCCTGGTTCTGCCGGGCGATGCGGCTGCACAGCGCTTCGATCCGTTTGCGGCTGCGCAGCGGGGCGACGCTGTCGATGCGTTGATCGTTGAAGACCAGTCCACCGACGCGGTCGCCGGCGTTGAACACCATCCACGCCGCCAGGGCGCCAAGCTCTGCGGCGACGGCGGATTTGAAGCTGCGTTGCGAGCCAAAGAACATCGACATGCGCTGGTCCACGAGGATCAGGGCCGGGCGGTCGCGCTCTTCGGTGAACGTGCGTACCACCGGTTTGCCGGTGCGCAGGGACGCGCGCCAGTCGAGGTGACGCAAATCGTCCCCCGGCTGATAGCGGCGCAGTTCATCGAAGTTCAGGCCCCGGCCACGCAAACGCGAAGCGTGGTTACCGGCCAGGATGCTGCCCTGGGGCTGACGCGCCAGAAAACTCAGGTCACGGGCCTTGAACTCCAGGGCCATCAACTGCGCCAGAGAGACATACACCAGGCCGTCGACGCTGTTCATGGACATCAGGCCGCAATCGCCACTTTATCGAGCAGACGGTCGAGCACCTGATCGGCGCTGACGCCATCGGCCACCGCGTCGTAGCTCAGTTGCAGACGATGGCGCAGCACCGGGTGCACCACGGCGCGGACGTTGTCCGGAGAAACGAAATTCTGGCCCTGCAACCAGGTGTCGGCCCGGGCACAACGGTCCAGGCCGATGCCGCCGCGGGGGCTGGCGCCGATGCTGATCCAGCGCCCGAGGTCGGCGTCGTAATCGGCCGGGTGGCGAGTGGCGTTGATCAGGTCGATCAGGTAGCGGTCGATGGCCGGAGAGACGTGCACGGCACTGACTTCCCGGCGCGCGGCGAAGATTACGTCCTGAGACAAGGAGAAGCCCTGCACGGCAGAGGTCTTGGCACCGAGGGCCTGTTCTTCTTCGCGCAACAGGCGCAGCACCTGGCTTTCGTTTTCCGCGCTCGGGTAATCGAGCAGCACTTTCATCAGGAACCGGTCCATCTGCGCTTCCGGCAGCGGATACGTGCCTTCCTGTTCGATCGGGTTCTGGGTGGCGACCACGATGAACAGTTCCGGCAGCGCATGGCTGTTGCCGGCCACGGTGATCTGGCGTTCTTCCATGGCTTCGAGCAACGCCGCCTGGACCTTGGCCGGCGCACGGTTGATTTCGTCGGCGAGGATCAGGTTGCCGAACAGCGGACCGGGCTGGAAGCGGATTTCGTTCTTGCCTTCGACCTGATGCAGCACCTCGGCACCGGTGATGTCCGACGGCAGCAAGTCCGGGGTGAACTGGATGCGGCTCATCTTTGCGTCCAGGTGTCTGGCCAGTGACTTGACCGTGCGGGTCTTGGCCAGGCCGGGCAGGCTTTCGAGGAGCAAATGCCCGTTGGCGAGCAAGCCGACGAGCATCTGTCGGATCACCTGGTCCTGGCCGAGCACCGCTTCGGCGATGCTGGCTTGCAGGGCGTTGAGGTCGTTGAGTGCGCTCATGGAGTCTCCTAGAAAAACGCCAGGGTCATGTTGACGCTCAAACCATTGCCTTCAGGGCGGTTCTTGGTGTCGAACTCCGGCACCCAGCGCGCATTGAAGTTGGCCTGGGCGTCGGCGAACTTGCCGCTCCAGCCCACTGTCGGGCCGGCACCCACCGAACGTCCACGGAAGCCGCTGTCGGCACCCGACCCCGAGTCATCGGTGATTTGCTGGATGTAACCGGCTGCGATACCGGCGTTCCATCCGTTGCCAAAGCCGTGGGTCCACAGCGCATCGAGGGTGTAGATGTTGCCGTTGCGATAATCGGTGGCGTCGTTCTCGGTGTAGAACTCCAGGCCGCTCGACAGCGTGAATTCGCCGCCCTTGCCGTCCAGATGAGTGAACGCCACGGTAGGCATGAAGGTGTAATTGTTCTGCCCGGGGTTGGCCAGGCGATCGACGTTGTAGGCACCGGTGGGCACGTAGATCGGCAGTTCGAACGCGATGTGATTGAGTTCGTCGAAGTGGTAGCCGGCGGCAATCGGTGTCACCAGCATGTCGGCGAACTGGGTGCCGGTGTCCGAAGAGCCTAGGGTTCTGCCGCGAGGGCCGGTGACGCTCGCGGTGATGTCGGTGTACTGCACCGGCACGCCGATGGCCGAGGCGTAGTTCCAGCGACCCTTGCCGGTGTCCCAGACATGGGTGAAGTCGGCCATGGTGTAGGACACTTTCATGTCCAGCCCGGTACTCAGGGCACCCACGATCGGCACCTGGGCGTTGCCCTTGAGGTTGCCGTCGTACCAGATGCTGGTCAGGGACATGATCCAGCCGGGTTCGGGCGGCACGATCCCGGCATTGGAGATCACTTGCTGGCCGGTAATCGGCCGTCCGACACCACCCTCGGCCGCCAGTACCAACGGACTGCCGCTGACCATGCACAGCGCCAACAGGGGGCGCACTACGAAAGGCCTGATCATGACTGACTCCACTTATTGTTTTTGAGTGACGGGGTTCAACAGCGGCATTTTCCATTCGCCGTTGCTGACTTCCGGTTTTGGCAAATACAGGCGCAATATCCCGTAGAACGGTCCATTCGGAGCGGGCAGCCAATTGCTTTGCAGGTCTTTGGCCGGCGCTTTGTGCTGCACGTACAAAGTCAGGCCGCCATCCGCATCGAGCTTGAGGTCAGGCAGCATGCGCGAGTTGATCAGGTAGCGATTGAGCGGGTTGGCCACCAGCAGCTTGTTCTTGCCGTCGTACATGGTCAGGGACCAGAACGCATCGGCCGGGGGCAGGGCGCCCTTGTCGAAATGCAGGGTGTAGTCATTTTTCGAGGCATCGACCGGTTTGCCGTCCTTGTCGACGAAATAACCGATGTAGTTCGCCTCTTCGGCGGAGTTGCCGAAAATCCCCATGTTGGCACCGGCATAGCGGTACAGGTAATTGCCCTTGAGGTGATCGCGGGTGCCGAAGAAATCACCGCTGGTGATTTCGTGGGTATCGACTTTGGTTTTCTTGAACTCGGCAAACCCGGCCTTGGCGTCGCTGATGCCGTCTTCCAGCGCTTTGCGCTGCTCGGCGCTGAGTGTGTTCACGTTGAATGGCTTGCCGGCCTCGACACCGATCCTGGCAAAGCGCGCCAACAGGTCTTTTTCCACGTCCTGGGCCGGGGCGAACGCCAGCATGAAATTCAGGTAGCGGAACAGGTCCGGGGTTTCGCTCATGGTCGGCGTGGGTTTTGGCCAGGCGATCTTCGGTGCGGCCGCCGGCGCTTTGTGTTTGTCGTAATGACTCAGGGTTTCAACCTTGTAACCCTTCTGGATCTGCTTGACCTTGGCCAGATCCTTCTCATCGAACAGTTGTGTGCGGTACAGCGCATAGGCGATGTTGCTTTCACTGCGCAGCAAACGGTCGATGTTCAGCGGTTGCTGGCCCTGCCAGTTGGGCCCGGCGATCATGAAATGCCCGCCATTGTTGCCAGTGCTGCGGGTGCCCAGGTACGCAAAGTTCTGCGTATAGGCGTCGATCAGTTGCACCGAGTAATAACGATGCTCTTCGATGGGCGGCAGGGTCAGTACCAGTGGCTCGGCGCGCAAATCCATCCAGACAAAGGAGTAGGGCGTGTCGGCGTTCGGCGTGACAAACGCAGTGTCCTTGGCAGTGAAGGCCTTGGCGGTATTGCCGATCTGGTTGAACGGCGCCTTGAAGTTCGGGCTCTTCTTGTCCACGGCCTGGGTGTAGAGCGTCTTGTACATCTCCACCACCGGAAAGCCGTACAGATAAGCTTCCCTGGCAATGGCCCGGGCTTCGTCCGGGGTGGCGGTGAAGTCGGCCCAGGCGCTGGTGCTGAGGGTCAGCGCAAGGCCGGTGAACAAAGTGCGGTGATTCATATACATCCCTTATTGAACGTTCGGCGTCATTGCACAGCCGTGATGTCGTCGAGTTTCCAGCTCTTGTCGAAATAGGCTTCTGTCGGCGCATACAGACGGAAGTAGCTGAACCAGTGTTTACCCGGCAGGGTTTGCACCCAGTTGTCCTCGAAACCTTTTGGCGCGGTCGGGCCGAAGTACAGGTCCACCGAGCCGTCGGCGTTTTTCTTCAAGTCCTGACGGGACGACAGGTCGGCCTTGCGCTGCGGGTTGTCGATCAGGCAGCGGCTGTCGATGTCGTATACGGTCATCGACCAGAACTGCCTGGCCGGCGGGTTGGCGTCGACGTGCAGGCGATAGCTTTTGCCGCCGTCGAGCCAGTTGCCCTTGCTGTCGGTGTAGGCACCGAGGTAGGTCTGGCCCAGCCCCGGGGTTTTCGAGACCATGCCTTTGGTGTTGGTCACCGCCTCGTAGAACCAGGCGCTGCGCTCCCACAACTGGTCGTAATAGGCCACGCGCTGGGACGGATCGGCGATGTTCAGCACGCTGTCCCATTGCCGGTCCGGCCAATACTGGGCATTGGGGAAACGCTTGGCGAAGGTGTTGGCCTTGGCGATCAGTTCACCGACCTGTGCACCCTGTTCCAGGGCCGCGCGTTGCTTGTCATTGGGGTTGAACGGCTTGTCCTTCTCGATACCCAGGCTGGCCAGCATGGCCATGTAGAAACGGTCGCGCTCGTTGACCGGTTCCTTCTGGATGATCTGGTGCAAGCGCTCCCAGTACGCCAGGCCACGAGGCTGGGTGCCGGACCAGGCTTTACCACCGGGAGACAGCAGTCTGGTTTTGGCAGGTTCCGCTCGCTTGGCATACGGGTACATCTTGAATTGCTCGACTAGCGCCTTGCCCTTGGCCGGGTCCGGATCCAGCACACGAAAGCCCACCAGCACGTTCATGGTTTCGGATTTGGCCAGGTAGTATTTATGGGCATCCGCTGGCGGCTCGGCACCCGGTGGCAATACCAGGTACTTGCCGCCCTTGCCTTTGTCCGGGCCGGTCTGGCCCATGTCGATAATCGCCCGCTGCCAGAAATCGCCCACACCGCCAGCAGTCGGGCCAGGTGGTAGTTCAATCACCAGCGGCCCGGTTTCGTTGAGATCGACAAAGCCCAGGATGTACGGCGTGGTGGCGTTGGCCGTGATCACCCCGAGCTTGTCTTCGTAACTGTTGAGCACCATCAGGTCGCCGTTATGGGCACCCAGTTTGTCGCGGAATTCTTCCTGCCACTGGGCGTAGGACACCAGTGGCAAGGCCCATAGATAACTCTGGGTGGCCTGCTGGAAATCCAGTTCGGCGTAGAGCCTGGCGATCGACTCGTGGGCTGGCAGTTCGCCTTCCATGGCAATTTTGCCGATGCGGGTATCAAGTTCCTGGGCGCCCACGCCGCAACTGGCGAACAGGGCCATCAGGCTGAAACCGGCTGTGCGAATTGCTCCGTGCATATATGAGTCCTTATTTACCGAAGGTGACGTTGATCCCGGCGTACAGCGTGAACTGTGGCAAGCCGTCGCCTTTGCGGTCCACGGTCCACTGCGGCTCGACAAAGGCGTTGAGGATATTGGACCCGGATTTCCAGGCTTTGCCGCCACCCAAACCGAGTGGGATGTAATGGGTGTTGTTCTTCAGGTCGAACGTCCAGGTGCCTGTGGAACGCAGGTACCAGCCTTTTTCCAGGTTGTGGATGATGAACGGCTGGAAGGTGGCGGATTCCACGTGAGGACGGTCGTGATCACCGGCGAATGAACTCTGGTACTGCACCAGTGCGCCGAGCAGCCCGCGTGGCGAGGAGTCGATGGCGATGGCGGAAAGTCCGGCCTGCCATTTGCCGGTTCCCAACTCATCCTGCTCGGCGGTAGGCGCGGTAATTTGCGGGCCGACGCCCAACTGCACGCCTTCGGTCTTGAGCAGGAAAATATCAAACACATTAAGGTCGCCGATGCCGGTGCTGTAACCGTTATGCGGATCGGGACGAGTGCTGACGGGGAGCGTGACGCGCAGTAATTGCGGGACACCGATAAAGTCATTCGGGGCCATCGGCAGCGCACCGCGCAACAGCGCATCGTTGGTGTGCGCGTTGGTATCGAACAGTTTGGGTGTGTAGTAATCCTGAAGGTTGACGCCAGGCGCCAGATTCAGCGGGTTGTTGCTTTTGTTGGCCGTCTCGGCGTTATCCGCGTGAGCACAAAAAGCGGGTGCGAGCGAAGTCACCCAGACAAAGGCGTACTTCCCCAATTTCTTAGACATTATTCCCCCGGTTCCTTGGTGGCTGATTGGGCATACGGCCGTTATGTTTGGCCGTAACTGCGTAATCCCTTTCCGATCAAGCCTGTAGGACTCGTCGGATGAAGTTAGCAGTTAACCACGGGTTATCCAGTTGAATGGCTTAATTCTTTCGTTTTGTGTGCAAATTTTTGTTAATTTCTTGTACTAATAAGTTAATACAGATCAATGGCTTGCCCGAACAATTTAAGCTGCTATCTAGCCAATGTGGGAGCGAGCCTGCTGGCGAAGTCGGCCAGTCAGTCAACATAAGTGTTGAATGTGACGAGCTCTTCGCGAGCAGGCTCGCTCCCACAGGAAACTGAAGCAATAGCCGGTCCAGTCAACGTCAGTTCTTCTTCGCCTGCTCCCAAACCCGCTGTTCCTGCTCGCGCAGTTCAGGTGTGAACTCGGCACCAAAATCTTCGGCTTCAAATACCTGGCGAATCTCGATTTCGGCTTCGGTGCCCGGCATCGGGTTGGGGCAGCGCTTGACCCACTCGATGGCTTCTTCCCTGGACTTCACTTTCCACAACCAGAAACCGGCGATCAGTTCCTTGGTTTCGATGAAGGGGCCGTCGATCACCGTGTGTTTGTCACCGGAAAATTTTACCAGTGCGCCTTTGCTGCTCGGGTGCAGGCCTTCACCCGCGAGCATGATGCCGGCCTTGACCAGTTCCTCGTTGTAGTTGCCCATGGCCGTTAGCAGTTCTTGGCTGGGCATGACGCCGGCTTCGGAATCCTGGCTGGCCTTGATGATGATCATGAATCGCATGGTCTCGTCTCCGTTGCAGTTGAGTGGCTCGATTTATAGTCGAACGACGGTGGAGCAATTCGACAGAGTGTTAACAAAAGTGTTCGTCGATTACGTGTCGCGTGCCTTTCGTCATGAACATCGGGCGGCGGCGGGTGAGGGCGTACTCTGTACTTTTGCCGACTCGTTCGGCTAACACACGAACCCTGTGGGAGCGAGCCTGCTCGCGATGGCGTCAGGTCAATCACCAGCGATGTTGAATGACATTGCGCTTTCGCGAGCAGGCCCGCTCCCACAGGATTGTGGGTTGTATCCAGTTTTGTGCCCTGTTACATGACAATTTATGTTTGACCGTAGGTCGTAGGACAATTTCATGGTTAACTTCGGCCTCGTCAAAATTCTCCACCACAACGTTCAGAAGGACTCCGTTCATGGCTCAAGTCACTCTTAAAGGCAACCCGGTTCAAGTCAACGGTCAACTGCCCCAAGCCGGTTCCAAGGCGCCAGCCTTTTCCCTGGTTGCCGGCAATCTGTCCGACGTCACCCTCAAAGACTTTGCCGGCAAGCGCAAAGTACTGAACATCTTCCCAAGCATCGACACTCCGACCTGCGCCACCTCCGTGCGCCAGTTCAACGCCAAGGCCGGCAGCGTCGACAACACTGTCGTACTGTGCATCTCCGCTGACCTGCCGTTCGCCCAGGCGCGTTTCTGCGGCGCCGAAGGCCTGGAAAACGTACAGAACCTGTCGACCCTGCGCGGTGCCGAGTTCATCGAGAACTACGGCGTTGCCATCGCTGACGGCCCGCTCAAAGGCCTGACCGCTCGTGCCGTCGTTGTTCTGGACGAAAACGACAACGTGCTGCACAGCGAACTGGTTGGCGAAATCGCTGACGAGCCGAACTACGAAGCGGCACTTGCTGTTCTGAAATAAGCGTAGCTTTACAATGTTTAACGGCCTGGCCCTGTCCAGGCCGTTTTCATTTGTGCTTCAGTGTCTTACACAAAACTCCTGTTACGTAAGCCAAAGGTAAATTGCCGGTAAAGGCGCTTTGCTTAAAACCCGCCAGTGCTTATCGTTCAGCCTCATGTAAAAAAGCCCACGCGCCCAATGGTTGATCACTCAATGCAATCCTCCGCTTCCCGTAGTCCTCGTCGCTGGCTGTTCGGCCTGCTTGTCCTGTTGGTCATCGCTGGCCTGTGCTGGAAATTCTGGCCCGGCAGCGCTGCACCCAAAGAGGCTGCGGGGCAGAAAGCCGTCGCCGGGCAAACCGGCAGGTCGGGCGGGATGCGCCCTGGATTCGGTGGCGCGTCCGGGCCGGTACCAGTGCGTGTGGCGCCGGCGGTCAAGGGGGATTTCCCGCTGTATTTCAAGGCGCTGGGCACGGTCACGGCGCTGAACACCATCAATGTGCGCAGCCGCGTCGGTGGTGAACTGGTCAAGATCTATTTCGAAGAAGGGCAGATGGTCAAGGCCGGCGACCTGCTGGCCGAAATCGATCCGCGCCCGTACCAGAATGCCTTGCTTCAGGCCGAGGGCACCTTGCTGCAAAATCAGGCGCAGCTGAAAAACGCTCAGGTCGACGTCGAGCGCTATCGCGGCCTGTACCGCGAAGACAGTATTGCCAAGCAGACCCTGGACACCGCCGAAGCGCTGGTCGGTCAGTTCCAGGGCACGGTCAAGACCAATCAGGCGGCGGTCAACGACGCCAAGCTCAATCTCGAATTCACCCGGATCCGCGCACCGATCACCGGTCGCGTCGGCCTGCGTCAACTGGACGTCGGCAACCTGGTAGCAGCCAACGACACCACGGCATTGGCGATCATCACCCAGACCCAACCGATCAGCGTGGCCTTCACCCTCCCGGAAAACAGCCTCGACACCGTACTCGCCCGTTATCGCAGCGGCGCCAAGCTACCGGCTGAAGCCTGGGATCGCGGTGATACCAAATTGCAAGCCACTGGCGTGCTGCAGAGCCTGGACAACCAGATCGACGTCACCACTGGCACCCTGAAATTCAAGGCTCGTTACGAGAACCGCGATCAGTCGCTGTTCCCCAACCAGTTCGTCAATGTGCGCCTGTTGGCCGACACCCTCAAAGACGTAGTACTGGCGCCTTCCGCCGCGATCCAGTTCGGCACCAACGGCACGTTCGCCTATGCCCTGGACGGTGACAAGAAGGTCAAGATCCGTCAGCTGAAAGTCGGCGCCAGTGACGGCGTGAACACCGTGGTCACCGAAGGCCTGTCCGCGGGCGAGCGGGTCGTGCTGGAGGGCACCGACCGCCTGAAGGACGGCAGCGACGTGGAGGTGGTCAACGACAGCCAGGACGTGCCGACCACGCCAACCGAACACCTGCAAGGCAAGTCGGCGGTCAATGCGGCTGAGCCTGCGACCACCGACAAGGCGAAAAAGGGCGGCGCATGAATCTCTCGCGGCTGTTCATCCTTCGCCCGGTAGCCACCACGCTGAGCATGCTGGCGATTATCCTGGCCGGCGTCATCGCCTATCGGTTGCTGCCGGTTTCGGCGCTGCCCCAGGTCGATTACCCGACCATTCGCGTCATGACCCTGTATCCCGGCGCCAGCCCGGATGTCATGACCAGCGCGGTGACCGCGCCGCTTGAGCGGCAATTCGGGCAGATGCCCGGCCTGACGCAAATGGCTTCCACCAGCTCCGGCGGCGCGTCGGTGCTGACCCTGCGTTTCAGCCTCGACATCAACATGGACGTGGCCGAGCAACAAGTGCAGGCGGCAATCAACGCCGCGACCAACCTGTTGCCCAAGGACCTGCCGGCACCGCCGGTGTACAACAAGGTCAACCCGGCCGATACGCCGGTGCTGACCCTGGCCATCACCTCCAAGACCATGCTGCTGCCCAAGCTCAACGATCTGGTCGATACGCGCATGGCGCAGAAGATTGCCCAGATCAGCGGCGTCGGCATGGTCAGCATTGCCGGCGGTCAACGCCAGGCTGTGCGGATCAAGGTCAATCCGGAAGCGCTGGCCGCCAATGGTTTGAACCTGTCAGATGTGCGCACTCTGATCGGCGCCTCCAACGTCAACCAGCCCAAGGGTAACTTCGACGGACCGACCCGGGTCTCGATGCTCGATGCAAACGATCAACTGACGTCGCCCAAGGACTACGCCAACCTGATCCTGGCCTACGCCAATGGCGCACCGTTGCGGCTCAAGGACGTGGCGGAAATCGTCGACGGCGCCGAGAACGAGCGTCTGGCCGCGTGGGCCAACGAGAACCAGTCCGTGCTGCTGAACATCCAGCGTCAGCCCGGCGCCAACGTGATCGAGGTGGTGGACCGGATCAAGGCCCTGCTACCGAGCATCACCGACAACCTGCCGGCCGGCCTCGACGTGGTGGTGCTGACCGACCGTACCCAGACCATCCGCGCCTCGGTCAAGGACGTGCAGCACGAATTGCTGATCGCCATCGCCCTGGTGGTCATGGTCACCTTCCTGTTCCTGCGTCGCGCCAGCGCCACGATCATTCCGTCGGTGGCCGTGCCGCTGTCGCTGATCGGTACGTTCGGCGTGATGTACCTGGCAGGCTTCTCGGTGAACAACCTGACCCTGATGGCCCTGACCATCGCCACCGGTTTCGTGGTGGACGATGCGATCGTCATGCTGGAGAACATTGCGCGCTTTATCGAGGAGGGCGACAGCCCGCTGAACGCGGCGCTCAAGGGCGCCAAGCAGATCGGTTTCACCCTGATCTCCCTGACGTTGTCGCTGATCGCCGTGCTGATCCCGCTGCTGTTCATGGCGGACGTGGTCGGGCGGCTATTCCGCGAATTTGCCATTACGCTGGCGGTGGCGATCCTGATTTCCCTGGTAGTTTCCCTGACCCTGACGCCGATGATGTGCGCGCGGTTGCTCAAGCGTGAACCCAAGGAAGCAGAGCAGGGCCGCTTCTACCGTGCCAGCGGCGCGTTCATCGACTGGATGATTGCCGCCTACGGACGCAAGTTGCAGTGGGTGCTCAAGCACCAGCCACTGACCTTGATGGTGGCCATTGGCACTTTGGCGCTGACGGTATTCCTGTACATGGTGGTGCCCAAGGGTTTCTTCCCGGTACAGGACACCGGCGTTATCCAGGGCATTTCCGAAGCGCCGCAATCGATTTCCTTCACCGCCATGAGCGAGCGCCAGCAGGAACTGGCCAAGGTCATCCTGGCCGACCCGGCGGTCGAGAGCCTGTCCTCTTATATTGGCGTGGATGGCGACAACTCGACCCTCAACAGCGGTCGGTTGCTGATCAACCTCAAGTCGCACCACAACCGCGACCTGAGCGCCACGCAAGTGATTGCCCGCCTGCAACCGGAGCTGGACAAACTGGTCGGCATCCGCCTGTTCATGCAGCCGGTGCAGGACCTGACCATCGAAGACCGGGTCAGCCGCACACAGTACCAGTTCAGCATGTCGTCGCCGGATTCGGAGTTGCTCAGCCTGTGGAGCGGGCGTCTGGTGGAGGCCTTGGCCGACCGGCCGGAATTGACCGACGTCGCCAGCGATTTGCAGGACAAGGGCTTGCAGGTCTACCTGGTGATCGACCGCGATGCGGCGTCGCGGGTCGGTGTATCGGTGTCGAACATCACCGATGCGCTGTACGACGCCTTCGGTCAGCGGCAGATTTCCACGATCTACACCCAGGCCAGTCAGTACCGCGTGGTGCTGCAATCGCAGTCCGGCGAGAAGATCGGCCCGGATGCGTTGAACCAGATTCACGTCAAGACCACCGATGGCGGGCAGGTGCGCCTGTCCAGCCTGGCGCATATCGAAGAGCGCCAGGCGCAACTGGCAATCACCCATATCGGCCAGTTCCCGGCGGTGATGATGTCCTTCAACCTGGCGCCCGGCGTGGCGTTGGGGCATGCGGTCGAGCTCATCGAGCAGGTGCAGAAGGACATCGGCATGCCGATTGGCGTACAGACCCAGTTCCAGGGCGCGGCCGAAGCTTTCCAGGCGTCGTTGTCGAGCACCTTGCTGCTGATCCTGGCGGCGGTGGTGACCATGTACATCGTGCTGGGCGTGCTCTACGAGAGCTACATCCACCCGATCACCATTCTCTCGACCTTGCCGTCGGCGGCGGTGGGCGCCTTGCTGGCGTTGATCCTCAGCGGCAACGACCTGGGCATGATCGCGATCATCGGCATCATTCTGCTGATCGGCATCGTGAAGAAAAACGCGATCATGATGATCGACTTCGCCCTCGACGCCGAGCGCAACCAGGGCATGGACCCGCAGACGGCGATCTATCAGGCGGCCTTGCTGCGTTTCCGGCCGATCCTGATGACCACCCTGGCCGCGCTGTTCGGTGCCGTACCGTTGATGCTGGCCACCGGTTCCGGCGCGGAACTGCGCCAGCCACTGGGTCTGGTGATGGTCGGCGGCCTGTTGCTGAGCCAGATTCTGACGTTGTTCACTACGCCTGTGATTTACCTGTATTTCGATCGTCTCGGTCGGCGCTGGGGCCGCAAGCCTGAGTCCGTGGAAGCGGTAGAGCAGCCATGAACCTTTCGGGACCTTTCATCAAGCGCCCGGTGGCGACCATGTTGCTGAGCCTGGCGATCATGCTGCTGGGCGGCGTGAGCTTCGGTTTGCTGCCCGTGTCGCCGCTGCCGCAAATGGACTTTCCGGTGATCGTGGTCCAGGCCAGCCTGCCCGGGGCCAGCCCCGAGGTGATGGCGTCGACGGTGGCCACGCCGCTGGAACGCTCCTTCGGCAGCATTGCCGGGGTCAACACCATGAGCAGCCGCTCCAGCCAGGGCTCGACCCGGGTGATCCTGCAATTTGACCTGGACCGCGACATCAACGGCGCGGCGCGGGAAGTGCAGGCGGCGATCAATGCCTCGCGCACCCTGCTGCCGAGCGGGATGCGCAGCATGCCGACCTACAAGAAGGTCAACCCGTCCCAGGCGCCGATCATGGTGCTGTCGCTGACGTCCGATGTGCTGGAAAAAGGCCAGCTCTATGACCTGGCCTCGACGATCCTGTCCCAGAGCCTGTCCCAGGTGCAGGGTGTCGGTGAAGTGCAGATCGGCGGCAGTTCGCTGCCGGCGGTACGTATCGAGCTCGAACCGCAGTCGCTGAACCAGTACGGCGTGGCCCTGGACGATGTGCGCAACACCATCGCCAATGCCAACGTGCGCCGGCCCAAGGGCTCGGTGGAAGACGATCAGCGGCTGTGGCAGGTCCAGGCCAACGACCAGCTGGAAAAAGCCAAGGACTACGAGTCGCTGATCATCCACTACAACGGCGGCGCGGCCCTGCGCCTGAAGGACGTGGCCAAGGTCAGCGATGGCGTCGAGGACCGCTACAACAGCGGTTTCTTCAACGACGACGCGGCGGTGCTGCTGGTGATCAACCGGCAGGCCGGCGCCAACATCATCGAGACAGTCAAAGAGATCAAGGCCCAGTTGCCGGCGTTGCAGGCGGTGCTGCCGGCCAGCGTCAAGCTGAACCTGGCCATGGACCGCTCGCCGGTGATCAAGGCCACGCTGCACGAGGCGGAAATGACCCTGCTGATCGCTGTGGCGCTGGTGATCCTGGTGGTGTTCCTGTTCCTCGGCAACTTCCGCGCTTCGCTGATCCCGACCCTGGCGGTGCCGGTGTCACTGGTCGGCACCTTTGCCGTGATGTACCTCTACGGCTTTTCGCTGAACAATCTGTCGCTGATGGCGCTGATCCTGGCCACCGGGCTGGTGGTGGACGATGCCATCGTGGTGCTGGAGAACATTTCCCGGCACATCGACGAAGGCGTGCGGCCGATGCGGGCCGCGTACCTGGGTGCCCAGGAAGTCGGTTTCACTTTGTTATCGATGAACGTGTCGCTGGTGGCGGTGTTCCTGTCGATCCTGTTCATGGGCGGGATCATTGAAAGCCTGTTCCGCGAATTCTCCATCACCCTGGCGGCGGCCATCGTGGTCTCACTGGTGGTGTCGTTGACCCTGACCCCGATGCTCTGCGCCCGCTGGCTCAAGCCGCACACGCCGGGGCAGGAGAACCGCCTGCAACGCTGGAGCCGGCGGGCCAACGACTGGATGGTCGGCAAATACGCCACCAGCCTCGATTGGGTCCTGCGCCACAAACGTCTGACCTTGCTCAGCCTATTCGTGACAATTGGTGTGAACATTGCGCTGTATGTAGTTGTCCCTAAAACATTTTTACCTCAGCAGGATACCGGCCAGCTGATCGGTTTCGTGCGCGGCGACGACGGCCTGTCCTTCAGTGTGATGCAGCCGAAGATGGAGATTTTCCGCCGCGCGGTGTTGAAGGACGAGGCGGTAGAAAGCGTCGCCGGCTTCATTGGCGGCAACAACGGCACCAACAACGCCTTCATGCTGGTGCGCCTCAAGCCGATCAAGGAACGTAATATTTCCGCGCAGAAAGTCATCGAACGCCTGCGCAAGGAGATGCCCAAGGTTCCCGGTGCGCAACTGATGCTGATGGCAGACCAGGACCTGCAATTCGGTGGCGGTCGCGAGCAGACCACCTCGCAATACTCGTACATCCTGCAAAGCGGGGATCTGGGGGCGTTGCGCCAGTGGTATCCGAAAGTTGTCACCGCGCTTAGGGCCTTGCCGGAGCTGACGGCGATCGATGCGCGGGAAGGCCGGGGCGCCCGGCAAGTGACCCTGATCGTCGACCGTGACCAGGCCAAGCGCCTGGGTGTCGACATGGACATGGTCACGGCGGTGCTGAACAACGCCTACAGCCAGCGGCAGATTTCGACCATCTACGACAGCCTCAACCAGTATCAGGTGGTGATGGAGGTCAATCCGAAGTACGCCCAGGACCCGATCACCCTGAAGCAAGTCCAGGTGATCACCGCTGATGGCGCGCGGATCCCGCTGTCGACCATTGCCCATTACGAAAACAGCCTCGAAAACGACCGGGTCAGCCACGAAGGCCAGTTTGCTTCAGAAAGCATTGCCTTCGACATGGCCGAAGGCGTGACGGTGGAGCAGGGCAGTGCCGCCATTGAACGAGCGATTGCCAAGGTCGGCCTGCCGGAAGACGTGATCGCGAAAATGGCCGGCACAGCCAACGCTTTCGCGGCGACTCAAAAAAGTCAGCCGTGGATGATTCTGGGGGCACTGGTGGCGGTGTATCTGGTATTGGGTGTGTTGTATGAAAGCTACATTCACCCGCTGACGATCCTCTCCACCTTGCCGTCTGCCGGCGTCGGGGCGTTGCTGTCGATCTATGTGCTGGGCGGCGAGTTCAGCCTGATTTCGTTGCTGGGGCTGTTTCTGCTGATTGGCGTGGTGAAGAAAAACGCGATTCTGATGATCGACCTGGCGTTACAACTGGAACGAAACCAGGGCATGGCACCGCTGGAGTCGATTCGCAGCGCCTGCCTGCAACGTTTGCGTCCTATCCTGATGACCACCCTGGCGGCGATCCTCGGTGCCTTGCCGTTGCTGCTGAGCCGCGCCGAAGGGGCGGAAATGCGCCAGCCGCTGGGCCTGACCATCATCGGCGGGCTGATCTTCAGCCAGGTGCTGACGCTTTATACCACCCCGGTGGTTTACCTCTATCTCGACAAACTGCGCCATCGCTTCAATAAATGGCGTGGGGTGCGTACCGATGCTGCTCTGGAAACTCCGCTATGACTGAACGTTCGCTTTTCAACCTGGCTGCACCACTGATCACGGCTCGAGGCTCGCGTGTGTTGAGCCTGTCACTGTGCGTGGCGATGCTCAGTGCCTGCGCCGTCGGCCCGGATTACCAGCGCCCGCAAACCGCGGAACCTGCGCAGTACAAGGCAGCAGAGGGCTGGCGTCAGGCCAACCCCAGCGATGCCCTGGCGCGTGGTGCGTGGTGGGAGTTGTATGGCGACCGGCAGCTCAACGACCTGATCGAAAAACTCAACAACGCCAACCAGACCGTCGCCCAGTCCGAAGCGCAGTACCGCCAGGCCCAGGCCTTGGTGCGCAGCGCACGCGGGGCGTTTTTCCCGACGGTGGACCTGAACGTCAGCAAGAACCGTTCAAGCCAGGGCACCGGCAGCAGCAACTCCAGCCTGAGCAGTTCGTCCAGCGGTATTCGCGACACGTACTCGGCCCAGGCGGGCGTCAGTTGGGAAGCGGACGTATGGGGCAAGCTGCGCCGTGGCCTCGAAGCCGACACCGCCAATGCCCAGGCAAGCTTTGCCGATCTGGCGGCCATGCGCCTGAGTCAACAGTCGGAGCTGGTGCAAAATTACCTGCAACTGCGGGTGATCGATGGCCAGAAGCGCTTGCTCCAGGACACGGTCGAGGCCTATCAGCGTTCGTTGAAGATGACCGAGAACCAGTACCGCGCAGGCGTATCGGGCAAGGACGCGGTGGCCCAGGCCCAGACACAGCTCAAAGGCACCGAAGCCGATATGGTCGACCTGATCTGGCAACGCGCCCAGTTCGAGAACGCCATCGCCGTGCTGATCGGCTTGCCGCCGGCGCAGTTCAGCCTGGCGGAAAGCCAGGACATCCCGCAGTTGCCGCAAGTACCGCTGGCACTGCCTTCGCAGTTGCTGGAGCGTCGCCCGGACATCGCTTCGGCCGAGCGCTCGGTGATGGCCGCCAACGCCAACATCGGCGTGGCCAAGGCCGCCTATTACCCCGACCTGACATTGAACATGAACGGCGGCTACAGCAGCAGCACCTATTCCAACTGGATCAGCCTGCCGAACCGCTTCTGGTCGGTCGGACCGCAATTGGCCATGACCCTGTTCGACGGCGGCCAGCGCTCGGCGGAAGTCGATCGCAGTGAAGCGGCCTATGACGAAACGGTGGCCAGGTATCGCCAGACCGTGCTGGACGGATTCCGCGAGGTGGAAAACTTCCTGGTGCAACTCAAGGTGCTTCAGGACGAAGCCGTCGTGCGCCAACAGGCACTGGACGCCGCCCGGGAATCGTTGCGCCTGACCCAGAACCAGTACAAGGCCGGGTTGATCGCGTACATCGATGTGGTGGTGACCCAGGCCGCGGCGCTAAGCAATGAGCGCAGTAACCTGGACCTGTTGCAAAGCCGCTTGTTAGCCAGCGTGCAGTTGATTGCCGCGTTGGGAGGTGGCTGGGATGGGCAGCTTCAGGTGAGTGAAAGCCAGTAATGCATTAGTACGCAGAGTGACTTGTCTGTGGTGAGGAGGCTTGCCTGTGGCGAGGGAGCTTGCTCCCGCTCGAGCGCGAAGCGGTCGCAAAACTTGCGACCGTGATCCTTCTGAATGATTTCGGTGACAGGTTTCGGGGCCGCTCCGCAGCCCAACGGGAGCAAGCTCCCTCGCCACAATGAGTGCATTGGCCATTGACGCAATGTGTCTGGCACGGTAATCCCAGCCTCATGTAAAACCTTAAAACAAGCGTTTCATCGGACTGATGGCCCTTTGCTCATTTTGTGGGTGCGTTCTCATTTGGAATCAGTACAATCGCCGCATTTGCCCCTACCCGAGAATAAAAGCCATTAACAAGGGGGGCGTTCGCGAGAAGTCTCCATGCTCATCGGCAGCTATTCTCCCACCCTGGTCATCATTTCGCTCTGTGTAGCGATTCTCGCCTCCTACACCGCACTCGACCTGACCGGACGCATTGCCACCGCCAAAGGCGGCGCCGTGCATTTGTGGACCGCGGGCGGGGCCTTTGCCATGGGTATCGGCATCTGGTCGATGCACTTTATCGGCATGCTCGCGTTCAAGTTGCCGATCGACCTGGGCTACGACGGCACGATCACCCTGTTGTCGCTGCTGATCGGCGTGCTCTCCAGCGGCTTTGCGCTGTGGCTGGTCAGCCAACCGCAATTGCCGGCCTGGCAACTGGCCTTTGGCGCGCTGGTCATGGGCGCCGGCATCAGCGCGATGCACTACACCGGCATGGCTGCCATGCGCATGCAACCGGGCATCGACTACGACCCGACGCTGTTCGGCGCCTCGCTGCTGATCGCTGTCGGTGCTTCGGGCGCGGCATTGTGGATCGCATTCCGCCTGCGCCAGCACACGCCTTATGTCCGTCTGATCCGTGGCGGCGCCGCCGTGATCATGGGCATCGCCATCGTCGGCATGCACTACACCGGGATGGCTGCCGCACGCTTTGCCGATGGCAGTTTTTGCGGGGCGACGGTCAATGGATTGAGCGGCAATGGCCTGGACAAACTGGTGCTGATCACCACGCTGGCGGTGCTGAGCATTGCCTTGCTGACCTCGATCCTCGATGCTCGCCTGGAAGCTCGCACCGCGAGCCTGGCCGAGTCGCTGACCGAGGCCAACCGTGAACTGACCCAACTGGCCCTGCACGACACCCTCACCGGGTTGCCGAACCGGACGTTGCTCGCCGATCGAATTGATCAGGCCATGTCGCGGGTCCGGGAAGAAGGGGGGTGCTTTGCCCTGATGTTCATCGACTTGGACGGCTTCAAACCGGTCAACGATGCCTTTGGCCACCATATGGGTGACCTGCTGTTGCGTGAAGTGGCCGTGCGCCTGCGCGAAGACTTGCGCAGCCCGGACACCCTGGCGCGTATCGGCGGCGATGAGTTCGTGTTGCTGGTGCAATTGAGCGAACAGATCGACGCCTTGAACCTCGCGGCCCATCAGGTCGGGTTGATCGCGCGTGCGTTCCGGGTTGCCGAACATGATTTGCATATTTCCGCCAGCGTCGGCATCGCGCTCTACCCGGGTAACGGGCAGTCCGCCCACGAATTGCTGATGAACGCCGACGCGGCGATGTATCACGCCAAGGGCGCGGGTAAAAACGGCTACAGCTTTTTCGATGTCTCGATGAACACTAACGCCCGCAAACAGCTGCAATTACTGCAGGACCTGCGCAATGCCGTGGAACATCAGGAATTCAGCCTGTATTACCAGCCCAAGTTCGACGCCGCCAATGGCCGGCCTGTGGGCGCCGAGGCCTTGTTGCGCTGGGAGCACCCGACGCAAGGGATGCTATTGCCGGACAAATTCATCGAAATGGCGGAAAAGACCGGTCTGATCATTCCTATCGGTGAGTGGGTGCTCAACGAAGCCTGCCGCCAGATGCGCGAGTGGTACGTGCTCGGCTACACCGATTGGCGCATCGCGGTGAACCTTTCAGCCATCCAGTTCTGTCATTCCGGGTTGGTCCAGAGCGTCGCCAAGGCCCTGGCGACGCACCATCTGCCGGCCAACAGCCTGACCCTGGAAATCACCGAGACCACGGCCATGAGCGATGCCGATGCGAGCATGACGGTGCTGCAGGAACTGTCGGAAATGGGCGTCGACCTGTCCATCGACGATTTTGGTACTGGCTATTCGAGTTTGATGTACCTCAAGCGCCTGCCGGCCAACGAACTGAAGATCGACCGCGGTTTTGTCCGCGACCTGGAGCACGACAGCGATGACGCCGCCATCGTCTCGGCCATTGTCGCCCTCGGCCAGGCGCTGGGGCTGCGCATCGTCGCCGAAGGGGTGGAGACGGGTGTGCAGCAGGACTTCCTGACTCAACTCGGCTGCGATTCGTTGCAGGGTTACCTGCTGGGGCATCCGCTGCCGGCCGCAGGTTTCATGGTGGAAATCCATCGCGGGGAGCAATTGGTCGAGCAGCTGAAGGCCAGTGCCGAGCGCGAGATGTCGATGACATGACAGCTGACGTGAAGCCATGCAAAAACCGCCAATGGCGGTTATTCTAGCCCCCGACCGCTTAAGCTTTGATTGGGGGAAAGCTCGCATGGACAAAGTCATCGTCATCACCGGCGGTAGCCGCGGCATTGGTGCCGCCACCGCGCTGTTGGCCGCCGCGCAGGGCTATCGGATCTGCATCAACTACCAGGCTGACGAAAAGGCTGCACTCGGCGTGCTGGAGCAAGTCCGCGCCCTCGGCGCGCAAGCCATTGCAGTACGGGCCGACGTCAGCATCGAAGACGAAGTGATCGCGCTGTTCAATCGGGTAGACAGTGAACTGGGCCGGGTCACCGCGCTGGTGAACAACGCCGGCACCGTCGGGCAAAAGTCCCGGGTCGACGAGATGTCCGAGTTCCGCATTCTCAAAATCATGAAAACCAACGTCCTGGCGCCGATCCTTTGCGCCAAGCACGCGATCCTGCGCATGTCACCCAAGCACGGAGGGCAGGGCGGCAGCATCGTCAACGTATCGTCTGTCGCCTCGCGTTTGGGATCGCCCAACGAATACGTCGACTACGCGGCCTCCAAAGGCGCGCTGGACACCTTCACCATAGGCTTGTCCAAGGAAGTGGCGGGTGAGGGGATTCGGGTCAACGCCGTGCGCCCCGGCTTCATCTATACCGATTTCCATGCCTTGAGCGGTGACCCGGATCGGGTCAGCAAGCTGGAATCGGCGATTCCGATGGCCCGGGGCGGGCGTCCGGATGAAGTGGCGGAGGCGATTGTCTGGTTGTTGTCAGACAAGGCTTCGTATGCGACGGGGACGTTTGTCGATCTCGGTGGTGGTCGCTAAGCAGAGTTCGCGCGCCGTCTACTGTCATTCCTGACAGTAGACGCCAGTCATGGATGTGCATAGATTCGCGGTAGTCTTTAAAAGGACGCCTCGACTTGAACGCGCATACGCCATCCATCAGTGTCGTTGACCCACGCGGTTTACCCGTTCGTGCGGTGGCGTACTTTCGGCAAGCGGCCGATGAGTCGTCCACGGCGCGGGTGACGCAGCAGGTGTTCGATCCGATTGGGCGGCTCATTCAACAGCGCGATCCGCGATTGTTTGCGTTGAGTCAGAGCGATGCCTCGGTTCCGGCAAATCTGACCACGATTCATAGTCTGACGGAGCAAGCTCTTTGCAGCGACAGCGTCGATGCCGGTTGGCAGCTCGGATTGCCGGGTGCTGCGGGGCAGGCGCTTGAAGCATGGGACCAACGTGGCTGGCATCGTCGCACCGAGCATGACCTATTGTTACGGCCTGTCTCAGTGCACGAACAAGGTTCGGGGGAACCCGAACGCTGCGTCGAACGTATGACATTTGGGGGAATGTCGGACGATCATGCCCGGCACAACCTCTGTGGCCAACCCACCCGACAGGACGACCCGGCAGGCAGTCGTTTGATAGCAGACTATGGGCTGTCAGCGGTGGTGCTGCGTGAGAGTAGGCGTTTCCTGAAAGCTTTCGACGCAGTCGACTGGCCCACCCCGGTAGCTGATCGCGACAGTCTGCTGGAGCCGGGCGCAGGCGCGCAGTCGTCGTGGACCTACGCACCGTCCGGCGATCTGATGACCCAAACCGACGCCAAAGGCCATACCCAGCATTTTGCGCATGATCGCGCCGGTCAGTTGCGCTCAGCAGGGCTGCAACGCTCCGGGCAAATCAGCGTCGACATGCTGGTCAGTGGCATCCACTACAGCGCATCCGGCCAGGTGGAACAGGAACTCGCCGGCAACGGTATGCACACCACCAGCGCGTATGACCCAGCCAATGGGCATTTGATGCTACTGGCCACACAAGGCCCGGATCAGAGCTTTTTGCAGAAGCTCACTTACCGGTATGACCCCGTCGGCAACATCACTGAAATCGCCGACGCCGCCTTACCCATCCAGCATTTTGCCAACCAGCGCATCGAACCGGTGCGACGGTTCACCTATGACACGCTATACCAATTGATCAGCGCGACCGGTTGGGAAAGTGCCAAGCCTTCCCTAGGTCCCGCCTTGCCGGAGTGGCAGGCGTTTGGCCCTCCGGATGGCAGTCGTTGGTGCAACTACAGCGAAACCTACCAGTACGATGAAGCGGGCAATCTATTGCAGCGCATCCACCATGGCGCGGTGGGCGATACCTTGACCATGCGAGTGGCGCCGCTGAGTAATCGCAGCGTTAAGCTCCGTGCAAATCAATCCGGAATTAATGAGTCGTTCGACGCTCGGGGCAATCTGTTGGAGCTGCAACCCGGGCAAGGGTTGCAGTGGAACGGGCGTAATCAGTTGGCCCATGTTACGCGGGTTGTACGGGGGCGATGGTGCTGACGACCTGGAGCGCTACGTCTACGACAGCGAAGGTATGCGAGTGCGAAAGGCCCGCATGACGGCGGCGAAATCCATCTCCCACACCACCGAGGTGCGCTATCTGCCCGGCATCGAACTGCACAGCAACAGCGCCACCGGGGAAGAGCTACAGGTAGTCGGCATTCAGGCCGGCGGCTGCACCGTACGTCTATTGCATTGGGACAGCCCGCCACCGGCGGAAATGGACAACGACCAGTTGCGTTTTTGCTTCGACGATCACCTGGGTTCGAGTGCCTTTGAGGTGGATGCCCACGCGCGGGTGATTAGCCAGGAAGTGTATTACCCCTTCGGCGGCACAGCGTGGCTGGCCGGGCGGCATGAGGTGGAAACCGGTTATAAGACCATTCGTTATTCGGGTAAGGAGCGGGATGCGACGGGGCTTTATTACTATGGGGCGCGGTATTACGCACCGTGGTTGCAGCGCTGGTTGAATCCGGATCCGGCGGGGAATGCGGATGGGTTGAATTTTTATCGGTTTGTCAGAAACGACCCTCTAAACTTAGCGGACCTTGATGGTTTTTCTCCGACTTCTCCTAGCGCTAATCGTCTTGAACTAGAAAAAAACGCAGGATTTTCCCCGGCGCAGGTGTGGCGAGGAATGGCAAATATAGAGAAACATTCACCTAAGATGGCAAGTGCTTTAAAGGACGGTTTTGCAAGCGCGAAAATCCAGCTCGCAGACGCCATCGCCTCATTGGATGTTGAGGAGCTACGTGATGAGGATAAAAAGCGTGTGGAATCGTTTTTTGGAGAGATTTATGCTTTCAGGCATCAGTCTATGGTTGAAGCATATAAGGCGGCATATTCGTATATCGACAATCTCAATGAGGACACGCAACGAGTCATCGCATTTGCTGATCCGACTTCAAACTTAAACGCATTTGTGATTGATGGCGATCGCAAAATATACTTTAACTCTTTGTATGTTGAAGATGCACCGGTCTGGGAGGTTGCGTTTTTCATTTTGCATGAATTAACCCATATGGATGAGGTAATGGGGACCTTGGACAGCTGGTATTTTCTTAGCACGTACAAGCGGGGGGAGTTGTCGGATAGCAGAAGAGGTTCCATAGATTCATTTTCGATTGAGCAAGGGGCGAAAACCTCAAAAGAGTTACTGTTATCCACAGACCTGAATTCACAGAAAAATGTTATATTGGGCGATACAATGGATGCCGCAAATATTGAATTTTTCAATATTGACTATTCTACGCGAAAAAACTTGTCATTTAGGAATGCGGATACCCACGCTATGTTTATACAGTCTCTCAGTTTGTCAGCGCCGCGTCGAATTGCCCCTGCAATTGCAAAGTAGCAATGTATACGACAGTCTCACTTGCTTTATTAGAATGTAGTTTCATCGATTTACGCTTCCAGCGTTATATTGAAAACGACCGCACAATCCGCCCCAACGTCTCCATCGCCTTCTCCGCAACCTCATCCCACGGGCTCCCATAGTTCAGCCGAATACAATTCCTGAACCGCTGCGCCGGCGAAAAGATCGGCCCCGGTGCAATGCTGATGCCTTGCGCCAACGCCATCTGAAACAACTTCAACGAATCCATCTGCTCCGGCAATTCCAGCCACAAAAAGTACCCGCCCGCCGGTTGGCTGACCCGCGTCTGCGCCGGGAAATAGCGGGCGATGGCGGCGAGCATGGCACTCTGTTGATCCTCCAGAGCGTGACGCAATTTACGCAGGTGCCGGTCGTAGCCGCCGTGTTGCAGATAATCGGCGATAGCCGCCTGGGCCGGCATCGACGCGCACAGCGAGGTCATGAGTTTCAGCCGTTCGATCTTTTGCGCAAAACGCCCGGCGGCGACCCAACCGATGCGGTAGCCGGGAGCCAGGCTCTTGGCGAACGAGCCGCAGTGCATCACCAACCCTTCGGTATCAAAGGCCTTGGCCGGTTTCGGTGCTTGCTGGCCGTAATACAGTTCGGCGTAGACATCGTCTTCGATCAACGGCACCTGGTGGCGGCGCAACAACTCCACAAGCTGCTGTTTCTTGGCCTCGGGCACGGTCGCGCCCATGGGGTTCTGGAAGCTGGTCATGCACCAGCAGGCTTTGATCGGATAGCGCTCCAGGGTTTGCTCGAGCACGCCGAGGTCAATGCCGTCGCGCGGGTGCACGGGGATTTCCACGGCTTTGAGTTTCAGGCGTTCGAGCACTTGCAGGCAGGCGTAGAATGCCGGGGCTTCGATGGCCACCAGGTCGCCAGGCTCCGTCACCGCTTGCAGGCACAGGTTGAGGGCTTCCAGTGCGCCGTTGGTGATCAGCAGTTCTTCCATGGGCAGCATCAGCCCGCCGACCATGTAGCGCAGGGCGATTTGCCGGCGCAGTTGCGGGTTGCCCGGCGACATGTCGGTGACCACCATGCGCGGGTCCATCTCGCGGCTGGCGCTGGCCAGGGAGCGGGACAAGCGTTGCAGGGGAAACAGCGTCGGGCTGGGAAACGCCGAGCCGAAGGGCACGGTGTTCGGGTCCTTGATCGAGTCGAGCACCGAGAACACCAGTTCGCTGACGTCGACTTCGGTGGACTCATTGACCTGGCTACTGATGACTGGCTCGGAAAACGGCCGTGGTGCATGGGCGTTGACGAAATAGCCGGAACGCGGACGGGCGCGGATCAGGCCGCGACGTTCCAGCAGGTAATAGGCCTGGAACACCGTCGACGGGCTGACGCCGTAGGTCTGGCTGGCGTAGCGCACCGACGGCACCCGCTGGCCGGGACCCAGGACGCCGGAGCGGATCAGTTCTGCGATGTCGTCGGCGAATTTTTCGTAGCGTTTCATCGGTGTCCCGCAATGGAGTCGATTCGATTAACTGTGGCGAGGGGGCTTGCCCCCGTTGGGCTGCGTAGCGGCCCTTCTTTGTACATACAGATAGATTTGGTACTCAGGCATTACGACTGCTGCGCAGCCGAACGGGGGCAAGCCCCCTCGCCACAGGGGACCACAACTCACCAAGGTCAGCATCTTAAAGGCTCAGCGATTCATCGGTGCAACAAACCGACTCTTCGCCACGCTATAGACGCCGGGTTCATCGCTGTCGACCACCTTGAAGCCGATGCTCTGCGAACTGCTCGCCGGACGCTCCGTGAGCATCGCCACCGACACCGGCACATCGACAATCTCCCCCGGCGCCAGGCTGAATTCGGTCCTGCCCCGCAACTCGAAACCATCGGCATCCACCAGGCTCAATTGATAGTCCTGACGCTGCTGGGTTTTGTTGATCACCTTCAGACTGTAGATGTTTTCGATCTGCCCCTGGCTGTTCTCGCGGAACAGGCCCCGGTCCTTGCTGACATCGAGGGACACCATCGGCCGTTCCACCAGCGCCACCACCAGGGCTGCGATCATCACCAGCAGCACGGCGGTGTAGCCGATCAGTCGCGGACGCAACAGGTGTGTCTTGCCACCCTGCAACTGATGCTCGGACGTGTAGCTGATCAATCCAGGGGCGTAGCCCATCTTGTCCATGATCGAATCACAGGCGTCGATGCACGCGGCGCAACCGATGCATTCCATCTGCAAGCCATCGCGGATATCGATGCCGGTCGGGCAGACTTGTACGCAGAGCTGGCAATCGATGCAATCGCCCAAACCCACTTCGGCGGGCTTGACCTCGCGTTTGCGCGGGCCACGGTTTTCGCCTCGGGCCACGTCGTAGGAAATGGTCAGGGTGTCCTTGTCGAACATCACGCTTTGGAACCGCGCGTAGGGGCACATGTGCATGCACACCGCTTCACGCAGCCAACCGGCATTGATGTACGTGGCACCGGTAAAAAACAACACCCAGAACAGGCTGACGCCGCTCATTTGAAAGGACAGCAGCTCTTCGGCCAACGGCCGGATCGGCGTGAAGTAGCCGACGAACGTCAGGCCGGTCAGCAGGCTGATGGCCAGCCACAAGGTGTGCTTGGCCGAGCGACGCATCAGCTTGTTCAGGCCCCACGGCGCGGCTTGCAACTTGATCCGCTGGTTGCGTTCGCCCTCGGTGATCTTCTCGCACCACATGAAGATCCACGTCCACGAACTTTGCGGGCAGGTGTAGCCGCACCAGACCCGGCCCGCGAACACGGTGATCGCAAACAGGCCGAACGCAGCAATGATCAACAGCGCCGAGAGCAGAATGAAATCCTGCGGCCAGAAGGTCGCGCCGAAGATATGGAATTTGCTTTCCGAAAGGTCCCAGAGCACCGCCTGGCGACCGCCCCAGTTCAACCACACGGTGCCGAAAAACAGCAAGAACAGAAAACCCGCGCCGCTGATGCGCAGATTGCGGAACAGTCCGGTGAAGCTGCGGGTGTGGATCAGGCTGTCGCTGGATCTGGCCTTCATCCTGGGACGCGAGGGCTCGAATGTTTCTACGGTTCGGACGGGGATTCTCTCGCTCATGGTCTTTCGCTCATCAGCCTCCATCAGGCATGAGCACTATGAGCGGCGATCTGTTTGCATAACAGACTCAGGTATTGCATTAAAAAGCGGATCAGATGGCCGTTCCTGCATGGCCTGCGACAACTTGAAGCAGCCGTCGCTGCTGGCCCCGTGGGCCTTTGCAAAACAGGGGCGGCAAGTGCGGATCAATCCCGGTCAAATCACCGAACCACGGTCGGTGGCTTTCAAGTGCCGGCGTCCATCCACCGCGCCTGCGACGGTCAAGGCGTCGGCCTCGGCTTCCGTGATGTAGATGCGCTCGCCTTCGATGTCCACTGCCGACATGGCTTTGGCACCGTCGGTGATGATGGTCACGTCGGGACACAGACGAATGAGTTCGCCATTTTCGGTGGTGAAAAAGCAGGTCTGGTTCTCGATGCGCACGGTCACGGCGGAATCCTTTTTTTCAGTGGAATCTAAAGTTTCAGGCCGCAACCGCCGGTCATCGTTCTGTGCAACCGATTAATGGTCGCTGCGGTCCACCTTCCATGGCCCTCTCACAAGGACAACCCCATGAACGCCTGGTGGCACGAAGTCTGGGTGACCCTGCAAGCCGAGTTCGCCGACATCGCCGATGCCTCGCAACTGACGCGAGTGACCGTGCGCCTGTTGATGGCTGCCTTGCTGGGCGGGATTCTCGGGTTCGAGCGCGAACACCAGGGCAAGGCCGCCGGCGTACGCACCCACATGCTCGTGGCGATGGGAGCGGCGCTGTTCGTGTTGGTGCCGCAGATGTCCGGCTCGCAGGCCGATGCCATGAGCCGGGTAGTGCAGGGCGTGATTGCCGGGGTCGGCTTCCTGGGGGCTGGCACTATCCTGAAGAACCACGAAGGCGATGAAGGCCACGTCAAAGGCCTGACCACCGCCGCCGGCCTGTGGATGACCGCCGCCATCGGCGTCGCGGCCGGGCTGGGCCGCGAGGCGACGGCGGTGCTCAGTACGTTGTTGGCGCTGGGGGTGTTCAGTGTGATGCCGGGGATTGTGAAGCTGATCGACAAGGATCACGTTCCGTAGGCGCAGCCTTCGGCAACTCCTGCTGATCAGGGCTCCACCTTGTCCGCGTGAGTTGTTTCACGACCTGATTCCTGCTCGTTGATCTTCGTTTCTGAGAGTTCGTGCTGGCTGTAGTCAATTTCACCCTGCAGCAGATGACTCTCCAGATCCTTGATTATTGAGCTTTTGGTGGTTTGTTCTGCCGTGTTGCGCTCGGCTTCGAAGCAAAGAAATTCGTAGTTGAATATTTTCAAAGGAAGGCCAGCCGTCGATTGGTCGTTCACGGTTGAGCGCGTGGTGCTGTGCGCTCGCTGTGTTTGTGAATTCGTAGAGGCTGGGGAAAAAAGTGTTCATGGCTGGCCACACGCAAGGCTAATGGAGTGATGGCCATATAAGGCGAGGGATGTCAGTTTCGTAAAGTGTCGGGAGGGCAGAATTGCCGCTTCAGGACCGGTACTACGCGTTCTTGGGAAGTGTCATTCATTTTTATGATCGTCCCTGGTTTCGACGCAGGAACGATCAATTGTTGTCATTCAGGATTCACAATCACCGGCGGTATCGTCGTTGGTGGTTCTTTCCTTGGCGGCGGGTTGGTGCCGGGTGGATCCTGTTCGGGCACCGGCTGCGGTTCGGTCGGCGGTATCACCGGGTTGTCGATGTTGGGATCGGGGGTTTCAGCCGGGAACGGATTGTTCATTGTTCAGCCTGCGGTGGCACATGGCGTGAGTCGTGCTTAAGTTGGTTGACTGCTGTGGGAGGATTTGGTGCCGACTTTATTTCGCCGCTGACAGGTGTTGCCGAGCAACAGAAAACCACAGAGGTTCTTGGTTTTGTGGTTTTTCTTTCTTGCTTAAAGGGCCGCCGCCTTCACAGTCAAATCTCGATCAAATATCCAAAATCGATTTCGCATGCCGGCTGCCCGCCTCGCATCCCCCAATTTTCAGCGTCATGTTCATTCAGTAAAATCAACACCGACTGAGCAGGGAGGCTGAGTTGTTCTGTCAGCGCTTCACAGATGGTTTGATAAAGCCGACGCTTGGTTTCCAGCTTGCGCCCCTTGAACAGTGTTATCTCTACGAGGATGAATTCGGTGCGGTCACCCGGCGCGCGAAAGTCCTTTGCGTCATAGGTGTGATAGCGCGCCTGTAGTTCTTCTCTACTAACTTTCAACACCTGCTTCAGGCAACGATAAACCGTTTCGATAACTGCGCGCCGGGTGACCGCATCACGCTGGACCGGATCTTCTATTCGGACTATGGGCATGGCTAACCTCAACTTGACATGTGTGCGAATGTCGTTGAAAGGAGATCGGCGAGTAATTCCCGATGCTCGTTTAAGTGGTTGGATAGCAGCCATTCGAGGGCCGCGGAGACGTCAGCGGTGGCTTTGTCCTGAGAGAGTTTGAAGCGTCCTTCAATATGTTCTGGATGAATCTCAAGGCTCCGGATATTGCGTAGGTTGGTTACGACTCGTGGGTCGTTGGGATCGACTCGATAATCCGCTTCCTGTGCTGCCAGACGCTCGGCGGTGCGCTGCAATATGTCGATGTTCTGGCTGGGGCTACTCGATACGGAAACCTGTGCCTGCATATGTACAGCCAGGTAGTTCCAGGTTGGCAGTTGTTGGGAAACGTAGGCGTGGGGGGGATGTAAGCCGACGGCCCCATGAATATTATCTGGCAACTAAGGCACGACGTTGTATTGAACTGTGGATTTCTGACATCGACGTGTCCGAACAGCGAACCATCGGGCTGACGCAATAGCGGAATATGACTGGATATCAATCGGCCTTCCTGTTGGGATGTAATCGTTGCCAAGGGAAAGGTATCGATGAAGCGATCAATCAATCGCTGATCGGTAGAGCGGTGTTGTGGATAATGAAACGGGCAAGTAGCCATAGGTATGTCCTCTAGGAGGAAAAAGGAACTAAAGCGCGAATACTCTTGGCATTGTTTGTGGTGATGCAGTGCAATCACCATTTGCGCTGACTTAGCTAACCCTTTGGCTCCGCCTGTAGGTCACGTTTCCCGGCATCGAAAGATTACGTCACTTTCAAACGACACCAGCCCGGTATACATAGGTCGACAGTCCATCTGTGCCTGCGATATGGGGTGACCAAGAGTTCGCGCAAACCTTGGTTAAGTATGGTGCGTTAGATCTGCTGGTCCCAGTTGTCTGGCGAGTGATTGAACAATGGTCTTCGAGCGCAATGCGAGCAGACTGAACGATCCCGCGTCGCCCATGCCGTGGGACGACTCGCATAACCCGTTAAGGTAAGCAGGTAGTCCCTCAACCAGATCGATCCGATAGTCGCGTGCAATAGACAATTCACTCAGTTGATTATCGGCAGCGAGCAACTCCAATACTGGCGGAAAGGGTTCTTGTCGATCGCCTCCACCGAGATCGAGAAAGCCGGTGGCAAGAATAATCAAGTCGAAGCTCTGTCGATGGGTGCTCCCATCCAGGAAGTGGCGACTTTCAATTTCCACACCTGTCGCCGATGGACTGCAAGCTTGAATTTCTTCGCACATGCGCAGTTGTAAACGGTTTTCTCCAAGCAACGTTTGCTCGTACCGGCGCACATATAACTGATTCAAGACATCAATGTCGGCGGATGAGTAATTGGTGTTCACGAGTTCCTGACGTAGCCGTTCTTTGTGATTGGGGAGAGCGTGATAAAAAGTGTCGACGAACGAGGGGAAATAAACTTCTTCGGAGAATGGGCTGGTGTCCTTCTGGCGGAAGCCAAAATTGCGCGTAAACCCTACGACTTCGCATACTCCGGATTGCTCGCTGGCATGAAGCAGAATTTCCACAGCGCTCTGGCTGCCGCCAATTACAGCGACGCGACATTGCCCCGCCGTTGCCGCTATGCCCGCCGCAACAGCTGGCAAGTAGTCGTTGAGATGGCGTACGCGTACATCATTCAGGCCCACGAAAGGCGCCGGGATATGGGGTGTACGTCCGGGTGCAACTACCAGAGACCGGGCATGGAATACCCGACCTTCGCTGCAGCGCACCTTGAAATGGGGGCTGGTGCCTTCAGAGGCGCAAATCGCTTCGACTGATTGCGCTTTGCAACCATAAAGTACGCGGTCGCCGAAGAACCCTGCAGCCCAGCTGACGTACTGGGCATACTCGGCGCGCAATGGATAGTGCAAGGGTAGATTCAGGTGTTCATAAAGCCGGTTGTGCTCGAACAAGAAATTGGTGAAAGTATAACGACTACGCGGATTACGCGGCGTGACTAGGTCGCGAAGCGGATGATTCTGAATGTCCGAGCCAGGCAACATCATATTGGGCTGCCAGAACGGCCCCGGACGTTTCTCGACAAAAGCTACCCGCAGATGCGGAGCCAACTCCTCCAAAGCAATCGCCAATGCGATATTCGCGGGTCCGAATCCGATGCCGAACACATCGACTATTGAGGCGGGGGACGTCATACCTGCACCTCCGTCATTTTGACCGTAGATATGACCGGCGCAGCCGAGTAATTTTGTTTGGAAAGGACCCTGTCCATGCGGTCTAGTATCTGCTCGACTTGCAGGCTGCTAATCACCAATGGAGGGAGAAAGCGCAGCACCGCTCCATGGCGACCGCCAGTTTCTATAAGTAAACCTTCCTCAAGACAAGCGCGCTTCACGTTGGCCGCCAAGGTGCCCGCTGCTTGAGGATGTCCTTGAGAGTCGACCTGACCATTCGGATCGATCAACTCCATTCCCTGCATTAATCCTCGACCGCGTACGTCACCGATACACGCATGTTGGCTTTTGAGCTGTAGCAGGCCGTCGCGTAGTTGGTCGCCAACGGTACGGACATGTTCCAGCAGGCTCTCTTCGCGAATGAACTCAAGCGTCGCGGCACCGCTGACCAATGCAATTTGATTGCCCCTGAACGTGCCAGCGTGGGCACCGGGCTTCCACTGATCGTACTGCTCTCGATAAAGCAATAACGACAAGGGATAACCGCCGCCGATGGCTTTGGATAACAAAATTGCATCAGGGATGATATCGGATTGCTGAAAAGCGAAGATGTCGCCGCTACGGCCGATCCCGCTCTGAATTTCGTCCAACACTAAAGGTACTTGATGGCGCTCGGTGATTTCCCTCACCTGACGGAGCCAATGGGCACTGGCGGGAATGCAACCGCCTTCTCCTTGAATGGCCTCCAGCAACACCATCGCTGGTTTGCTAATTCCGCTTTCAGGATCGCTTAGTACGTTTTCGAGACAGGCTAGACTTAGACGCTCAGTTTCATCGGCGCAAATGCCCGGACCGAATGGACTGCGAAAGGCATAGGGATAAGGTAGAAAATGCACCTCTCCCGGTAGACCGCTAATTGATTGTTTGGGCGCCAGATTACCCATCATGCCCAAGGTGCCATGTGTCATGCCGTGGTAGGCACCCTGAAAAACGATAACCGAGCGACGTCCAGTGGCGGTCTTGAACAGTTTGAGGGACGCTTCGACCGCATCTGCGCCAGTAGGGCCACAGAGCTGGAATTTTGCTTGCATAGCAAATGCCGGCGGGAGTACCTCGAAAAGCTCGCGCACGAAGCCTATTTTCGCCGGGGTGGCAATATCCAGAGCCTGTTGTAGCTGGCCAGATTTCAGAAAAGCCATGACACGGGCTTGAACAAATGGGTGATTGTGCCCGAGTGGCAGTGCACCCGCACATGCCAAGCAATCGAGGTAGCGGCGGCCATCGCTGTCAACCACCTCTGCGCCAGCGCCATAACTTAGTATTCTGGGAATGTTGTTTGCGTATGTACGGGCATTGGATTCCCGACTTGTCAAAAATTGCAAAGATTCTAAGGTCATGGAAAACAGTCCTTGTTAGATTGAAACGGTTTTGATCTTACGTTTGAGACTTTTAAGCGAAGCGGCCTCACCGAGCGCTTTAATCCAGCGGCGATACTCCAGCCCCATACGATCGCTCAAAACGTGCATTTCGGCATGAGTATCCAGAGGAAGCCGAGCGGGGCGCTGGGATTCGACAATGCGCCGGTCCTGCTCGAAAACCATATTCTGGCGTGACAGAATTTGCTCTAGGCTGAGATCAGCGCCGAAGTTAATGGCCACGATCAGCCAGATGATGCATTGCGCTTCGTCTACGGGTGTGGCGTTGAAAAAGGTGCTGAAGCGCTCGGTCTCGCCGGACTTTTTCATAAAGTAAGCAGTGGTGGGATTAAATACCGAATAGGTATAGCGCGCGTTAATTGGTATTCCTCGATGGTCGCCATAAGGCTGGAAAACGCAAATTTCAGAAGAGTGCAAGCCGCGCTCATCTTCGTGGACACTGTATTTCTTCAACGGTTCTGGAGCATCCGGCAAGCCATTGAGGTTGGCGTGGACGAAGGGAAAGTGCGACGCGTCGATAAAGTTTTCCACCGACCGTAATGCATTCGCTTTGTAGTGATAGGGGCCGGCGTAAATTTTTCGATAGTTGACATCATCCCATTGTGAAAACTCCGGTAGCGGTCGCTGCGGTGTCTCCAAACTGACCCATATGTAGCCAAAGCGTTCCTGGGCATGATGACGATAAACGAGGCGTTGTGAAGCGGGTCCGCTTCGCTCTGGGTGCGCTGGCACGCGCGTACATTCCCCTTTAGGGTTGTAGCGCCACCCATGATATGGGCACTCGATCTCTCCCTGCTTAATCTGTCCGAGCGACAAACGTGCTCCACGGTGTCCGCAGTAGTCTTTCCAGGCATGCACCTGACCTTTGTCGTCGCGCCAAAGCACCAAATCGTTGCCCAGCAAACGTGCTGCCTTGGGGTGTTCCGAGCCGACCTCCGTACTTGGGCACACTACATGCCATTGTCCCAGTAAAGCTTGGTAGTCGATTTCGTCACGATTCCATTGGCTGGTGTAGATCATCGATATCTCCTGTATTCATGCACGCAGGGGCCGGCGCCGCAATTAGGAGCCGTCCGATGTCGTTGGATTTCAGCGAGTTTCGGTTTGAAGAGGATTGAATTGCCAGCCGGGAGCTTTCCAACCAGTCTCGTCATAATCATCAAGACATTGATCGACCAGTGCCTTGCACTGGTCCATGACGCCTATGGATTCGCAATGACGCAACATGTCGAGACGTACCTGCTCGTTGTTGCCGRCGTAGTTGTGTTCATAGAGTTCGTGGCGGCCCGCAAACTCACTGCCTAGCGCGTCCCAAAGAAGCTTGATGAGTTTCATGCGTTCTGAGGCGCTTTGATGGTTACCCTGGTAGTAGCCGTCAATCAAAGGCCGTATTTGAGGGTTGGCCATGTCCAACCAACTAGCCACCTGCATGATTGGCGCACCGCCCAGTATCGTGTTGAAGATCGGTTTGAGTTGACTCATGATCTGCGTCCCGAAATAGCGGACTGTGGCTGCGGCTTCAAGACGTGGAACTACTGACTGGTCTTTCCGTACTTCAGGGGACTGGCACAAATTCTCGGTCAGCATCCATAACATGTTGCGCAGTGCGACTATTTCTGCAAAACGCGTTCGCACCCCGCGAAACTCGGAAGATCCGTTTGATGCCAGTACCTTGGCCAGCAGGCCACAAATGAAGTCCATCTTGACCGCCAGGCGGGTACCGGATTGCAGCGGATAGCGATTCAAAAAACCTGAAGCCCCGTAGAAACTGCGAGCGCGCTCAATGTCGCGGTAAATAAGCACGTTTTCCCAGGGAACCAAAACGCCGTCGAAGATCAGTACCGAATCGTTTTCATCGAAACGACTTGAGAGGGGATGATCGAATGGACTCAAGGATGCCGCTTCGTAAGAACGGCGACACATGATTTTAAGGTTGGGTGCGTTCATTGGCAGTATAAAACACAGGGCGAAATCTTCTTCCGCGCCAGCTTGGTAATGAGTGGCGCTGTTTTGGGCGACGAAGGTTGCATTGGACAATGCGGCGCTCGTTGCAACCATCTTGACACCGCGCACAATCATGCCCGCGTCCGTTTCTTTTTCTACATGCAAATAGATATCGCGCATCTGAGCGGCACTGTGTGCACGGCCAATCGGTGGATTGACCAGTACATGGTTGAGGAACAGAACCTTTCGTGCGCTTTTCTGATACCACGATAAGGCATTGTCTTTAAATGGCTCGTATAGATGGGGATCTGAGCGCAAAGTCGCAGTAAATCCGGCCTTGTAGTCCGGAGTGCGTCCCATGAATCCATATGAAAGCCGTGCCCAATGAGCAATGGCATCCCGGGCACGTAACAAATCCTCAGAGGATCGAGATGGCATAAAGTAACGATGGGTGCGATAGCCATCAGGGTCAATATCAGTCATCAAGTCAAGAGTCGCCGGAGCATGCAGAGCATCATATAGGCGCGAAAGTGAGTAGGCACTATTACGAAAAGCTGGGTGTTCGGAGACATTCTTTACACGCTGACCGTAAATGTATACTTCTCGCCCATCATCAAGGCTGTTTAGAAAGTCTGGACCTGTCATCATCTCGTTGTGCACGATATTATTCATCACGTGGATCTCGTTTGTTAGTTGGCAAGACTGTGTTGCAATCGAAAGCAAGTTACTTTTAAGTCGCAAGAAAACGAATTATTAGGGCCACGCCGGATACAAGAACAATCACGTTGATCAGTTTGAGGAACTGCTCCCTGGACATCCTCAATGTGATTCGGCGGCCGACGGTAACGCCAATCAACATGCTGGGGGTCAGAAACAACGCCAGCCATAGCAAATCGGCGTCCGTGTACACACCTGCGAATGCAAACAAAACCACACGGGTCAGGGTGCTGAGGCCGATGAGAGTGGTCTGGGTAATGCGCATGGACTCTTTGTTGGATAGTCGTCCGCTCAGATAGATCGCATAGATAAATCCGCCACTGCCAAACAAGGCGCTGAAAATGCCGCCGATGGTGCCAAGTGGGATGGCCGCCTTTGGAGTGAAGGTCCGCTCAGGCTTAAGACCACTTAGAGAATAGAGGGCGTAACCGGTGACGAAGATCCCCAGTGCTGGCAGAAGGAACTCCGGGCGTGTAGTGAGCAATATTACCGCGCCTATTAGGCTTCCAAGGATCATTACCGGCACCAACCGCCGCAATTCGGCCTGGTCAGCGTTATGTCCGCCCCGACTGATGTTGACCAGTGCCGCGAACAGATCCATTAACGCTAGCAGCGGTACGACTTTGGCAATGGGGATGAATAGCACCAGAAATGGACTCGCTATCAATGCCGTACCAAACCCGGCGATCCCAAAGATGATGTAGGCACAGAGTAGCGTGGAGAAAATTACGATATAGCTGATCATGTCCATGGCAATGACATCGTTCATTAAAGAGATTCTCCATATCCATTGCTGAAACTGAAAAGTACGTTGTCCAGTTTTCGATTTTATTTTTTCTGATCGAGTTGTGTGCTCGGAATTGAGTGGCGTAGTTAGATTTAGTTGTTTTGTGTGAGGTCTGCAAGTGGGTGGATATCCCTGTGTAGGAGTATTCATCCAGTTGTCAGGGACAAGTCTTACAAAATATTTTGAGCTTTCTGAGTTGTGATTGATGTGTTTAAGGGGGCAGGTATTTTCGGCTCTCTTTTAAAAACTAATGCTTAGTTTGATTCTAAGTGAGGGGCGGGTGGTGGCGGGGTGTAGGCCAGGGTGTAGGATTAAACAAACAGAATCGTTGTTGGTTAATGTTATTTTTATTGAAAAAAGCGACAGGCGGTAGTTTCGGCTTGCAGAGTCAACGGCTTCAAAAAGCAATTACAACTATCTGTAGCTACGCTTGCCACAGTCCTTCAGAGGATCTACCCCGTTGGACGTCGATCACCACCTTTCGTCTCGGATTCTGCTCTGGTGCTGGAGGGACCAGCAAATGATCCGGAGGCAGCGGTTCGGATCTTTGATGTTGGGGGCGGGTTTTTCCTTCGGAATGGGAATGCCATGAAGATGGCCTTGTTTCTGCTTACTGATTAGGAGTACAGCGGCCTTCCACTTTTTGGATGGGATGGCTACTGATGAGTCCCGATGAAACTTTCCCGGCGGCTGTCGCTCGGAACCTAAGTGAGTGCATCCCGGGGCGGATTGCCCGGCGGGGTGGCGACCAGACACAAGCGCGTCCATGGGGCGTAAGGAGAGAGGCTCGATGACGGCTGAAAAACCGACTGAGTTGAGCTACAACCCGCACATGCCGCTGTCGCAGGCGTTGTTGCTGCCGCGTATCGTCATTGAAAACATCATGCCGACCCTTGAAGGCGGGCAGTTCGCCGTCAAGGCCGTGGTGGGGCAGTACGTGGTGGTAACGGCCAAGGTCTTCGCCGACGGGCATGACAAGCTGGCGGTTCGCGTGCGCTGGCGGGCCGAAGACGAGGACGTCTGGCAAAGCGCTGCCATGAACGACCTGGGCAACAACGGTTGGCAAGGGCAGTTCCGTGTCGACAGCCAGGGCCCTTATCTGTTCTGTATCGAAGCCTGGATCGATCAGTTCGCCAGTTTTTGCTACGAGCTGGAAAAGAAGCATGCGGCGGCGGTGCCCGTCAGCCTGGAATTGCAGGAAGGACGGATTCATGTCCAGCAGGCCGCCGAACGCAGCGAAGGGCTACTCAGCGAACAACTGGCGGCCTTGCACCATGAACTGTCAGGGCTGCTTGAAACCGAGCAGATCGCACTGTTTTTGCACCCGCGTAGCGCCGACCTCATGGCCCGCGTCGATCATCGCGCCTACCTGAGCCTGAGCCCGGAGTACCCGGTGGATGTGGAGCGCGAACTGGCGCAGTTCGCCAGTTGGTATGAATTGTTCCCGCGTTCGATCACCGACAGTCCGGTCCGCCACGGCACCTTTAATGACGTGCATTCGCGGCTGGCGATGATCCAGGACATGGGTTTCGACGTGCTGTATTTCCCGCCGATCCACCCGATCGGGCGCAGCTACCGCAAAGGCCCGAACAACTCGCTGACGGCGGGCCCCGATGATCCGGGCAGCCCCTATGCGATTGGTAGCGAGGAGGGCGGGCACGAGGCGATTCACTCGCAATTGGGCAGCCGTGAAGACTTCCGCCGACTGGTGGCGGCCGCCGCGGCCCATGGCCTGGAAATCGCCCTGGATTTTGCCATCCAGTGCTCCCAGGACCATCCATGGCTCAAACAACACCCCGGCTGGTTCAATTGGCGGCCGGACGGCACGATCAAATACGCGGAAAACCCACCGAAGAAATACCAGGACATCGTCAACGTCGACTTCTATACCCCGCAGGCAATTCCGAGCCTGTGGGTGGAACTGCGCGACATCGTAGTGGGCTGGGTCGAGGAGGGCGTGAAGATCTTCCGCGTCGATAATCCGCACACCAAGCCGTTGCCGTTCTGGCAGTGGCTGATCGCCGATGTACGGGCGCTGTACCCCGAGGTGATCTTCCTCGCCGAAGCCTTTACCACCCCGGCAATGATGGCGCGCCTGGGCAAGGTCGGTTATTCCCAAAGCTACACCTATTTCACCTGGCGCAATACCAAGGCCGAACTGGCGACTTATTTCACCGAACTCAACGAGTCGCCCTGGCGCGAATGCTACCGGCCGAATTTTTTCGTCAATACACCGGACATCAACCCGGCCTTCCTCCATGAATCCGGGCGCCCCGGGTTCCTCATCCGCGCCGTACTAGCGACCATGGGCTCGGGCCTGTGGGGCATGTACTCGGGTTTCGAGTTGTGCGAGTCGGCGCCGGTACCGGGCAAGGAGGAATACCTCGATTCCGAGAAGTACGAGATCCGTCCACGGGATTTCAATGCGCCGGGCAACATCATTGCCGAGATCGCCCAACTCAACCGCATCCGCCGGCAGAACCCGGCGTTGCACACCCATCTGGGTCTGAAGGTCTACAACGCCTGGAACGACAACATCCTGTACTTCGGCAAACGCAGCTTTGACGGCAGCAATTTCATTCTGGTGGCGGTCAGCCTCGACCCGCACAACGTGCAGGAAGCCAACTTCGAGTTGCCATTGTGGGAAATGGGCTTGCCCGACTACGCCAGCACCCAGGGCGAAGACTTGATGAATGGCCATCGCTGGACCTGGCACGGCAAGCAGCAATTCATGCGGATCGACCCGGCGCATCAGCCGTTCGGGATTTGGAGAATTACCGCCTCTTGAGAACACCACAGGGGATTCTCAGCCTGTGGCCAAGATGAATTCACCAGGAGTTTCACATGGCGAAGAAACCCAAGGCAGCCACGTTCATCAAGGACCCGCTCTGGTACAAGGACGCGGTGATCTATCAAGTTCACGTCAAATCGTATTTCGACTCCAACAACGACGGAATTGGCGACTTTCCCGGTCTCATCGCCAAGCTCGATTACATCGCCGACCTGGGTGTCAACACCATCTGGCTGTTGCCGTTCTATCCCTCGCCACGGCGCGACGACGGTTATGACATCGCCGAATATCGCGGCGTACACAGCGACTACGGCACCATGGCCGATGCCAGGCGGTTCATTGCCGAGGCGCACAAACGCGGCCTGCGGGTGATCACCGAGCTGGTCATCAACCACACCTCCGACCAGCACCCCTGGTTCCAGCGGGCGCGCAAGGCAAAGCCCGGTTCGGCGGCGCGGGACTTCTACGTGTGGTCCGATGACGATCAGAAATACGACGGCACCCGCATCATCTTTCTCGACACCGAAAAGTCCAACTGGACCTGGGACCCGGTTGCCGGCCAATACTTCTGGCACCGTTTCTACTCCCACCAGCCCGACCTGAACTTCGATAACCCGCAAGTCATGAAAGCGGTGCTGTCGGTGATGCGTTACTGGCTCGACATGGGCATCGACGGCTTGCGCCTGGACGCGATTCCCTACCTGATCGAGCGCGACGGCACCAATAACGAGAACCTGCCGGAAACCCACGACGTCCTGAAAAAGATCCGCGCCGAAATCGACGCCAACTACCCCGACCGCATGCTGCTGGCTGAGGCCAATCAGTGGCCGGAAGACACCCAGTTGTACTTTGGCGACACAGACAAGAAAGGCCTGAACGGCGACGAATGCCACATGGCCTTTCACTTCCCGTTGATGCCGCGCATGTACATGGCGCTGGCCCAGGAAGATCGCTTCCCGATTACCGACATTCTGCGCCAGACCCCGGATATCCCCGCCAACTGCCAATGGGCAATCTTCCTGCGCAACCATGATGAACTGACCCTGGAGATGGTCACCGACAAGGAACGCGACTACCTGTGGAATTACTACGCCGCCGACCGCCGGGCGCGGATCAATCTGGGGATTCGCCGCCGCCTGGCGCCGCTGATGGAGCGCGACCGCCGTCGAGTCGAGTTGCTCAACAGCCTGCTGCTGTCCATGCCCGGCACGCCGACCCTGTATTACGGCGATGAAATCGGCATGGGCGACAACATCTACCTCGGCGACCGCGACGGCGTGCGTACGCCGATGCAATGGTCCATCGACCGCAACGGCGGTTTCTCCCGCGCCGACCCGGCGAGCCTGGTGCTGCCGCCGATCATGGACCCGCAATATGGCTACCTGTCGGTCAACGTCGAAACCCAGGCCGGCGACCCCCATTCGCTATTGAACTGGACCCGACGGATGCTCGCCGTGCGCAAGCAATCCAAAGCCTTCGGGCGCGGTACGTTGAAGATGCTGTCGCCCAGCAACCGGCGGATTCTGGCCTATACCCGCGAATACACCGGGGCGGATGGCAAGCACGAAGTCATTCTGTGCGTGGCCAACGTGTCGCGCAGTGCCCAGGCCGCCGAGCTGGATTTGTCGGCCTACGTCGGCATGGTGCCGGTGGAAATGCTTGGAGGTAACGCATTTCCGCCCATCGGCCAGCTGAATTTCCTTTTGACGTTGGCGCCCTACGGCTTTTACTGGTTCGGTCTCGCCGCGGAAAACCAGATGCCGAGCTGGCACGTGGAGCCCGCACAAAGCCTGCCGGACTTCACCACGCTGGTGCTGAAAAAACGCATGGAGGAACTGCTCGAAGCGCCGTCACGCACCACGCTGGAGCAAARCATCCTGCCGAGTTGGTTACAGAACCGCCGCTGGTTCGCGGGCAAGGACGCCGCCATCGAACAGGTCGATCTGGCTTATGGCGTGCGGTTCGGCGATCCGCAGCATCCGGTGCTGTTCAGCGAAATCAACGTCAGCAGCGGTGGCCAGAGCAGCCGCTACCAGTTGCCGTTCGGCTTTATCTCGGAAGATCAGGTCGGTACTCCGTTGCCCCAGCAATTGGCGTTGTCGCGGGTACGGCGCGGGCGCCAGGTCGGCCTGATCACCGATGCCTTCAGCCTGGAGACCTTTGTGCATGCGGTATTGCAGGGCATTCAGGCCGGTACCGTGTTGGCCTCCAGCGACGGCGACATTCGTTTCGAGTCCACCGCGGAGCTGGAAAAACTCGGCCTCAATGCCGAGTCGCCGGTACGTTACCTGTCCGCCGAACAGTCCAACAGCTCGGTGGTGATCGGCAACAGCCTGGTGCTGAAGCTGATCCGCAAGGTCGCCTGCGGTGTGCATCCGGAACTGGAAATGAGCGCGTACTTGACGCAAGCCGGGTTCAGCAATATTTCGCCATTGCTGGGGGCCGTGGTGCGCCGGGACGGGGCGGGTGAAGACAATTTGCTGATGATCGCTCAAGGCTATCTGAGCAATCAGGGCGACGCCTGGGAATGGACGCAGAACAACCTCGAACGGGCGCTGCGCGATGAACTGGCCGACGCTGTGTCCGAGCAAGAACAACATTACAACGCGCTCGGCGAACTGAAAGATTTCGCCGCTATGCTCGGTCAGCGCCTGGGGGAAATGCATCAGGTGCTGGCGGCGCCGAGTGCCAACCCGGACTTCTTGCCCCAGGTCACCACGCAGAAGGAGGCGCTGGCCTCGGCAAGGGATGTCGCGGCGCAAATCGAGCACGGGCTGAATTTGCTCAAGCAGCATAAAAATCAACTGAACCCGGCGGACCAGACCCTGGTCAGCCGTTTGCTGGACAACAGGAAAACCATCCTCGGCCATGTACAAATGTTGGGCAAAAAGACCGCGGGCGGCTTGCGCATTCGTGTGCACGGCGACCTGCATCTGGGGCAGGTGCTGGTGATCAAGGGCGATGCCTACCTGATCGACTTCGAGGGCGAACCGGCGCGGCCTTTGCATGAACGACGGGGCAAACACAGCCCGTACAAGGATGTCAGCGGCGTGCTGCGTTCCTTCGACTATGCGGCGGCGATGGCGATCAATGTGCAGAACGTCGATAACACCGCGGCGGCCGATGTCGCGCGCTTGCGGGTCACCGATCGCTACTTGAGCGAGGCGCGGCAAGCATTTGTCGACGCTTATCGGCTGGCGGCAGCTAGTCTTGCCCATGCATGGCAAGATCCCGAAGGCGAGGATGCAGCACTGGCGTTGTTCGGTCTGGAGAAGGCGGCGTATGAAGTGGCCTATGAGGCGGAAAATCGCCCCGCCTGGTTGCCCGTGCCGTTGCACGGTTTATATGGATTATTGAGTGGGCTTAAACCCTTTTCCGATCTTGGTGGAGAGTAGTCATGAGTGTCTCGAACAAGGAACAGGGTCATCACAAAGAAGCGCTGCTACCCAGGGCGCGGGATATCGATGCATTGGTGCGTGCCGAGCATATCGATCCTTTCGCCATTCTCGGCCCTCACGCCGATGGCGCTGGCGGGCAATTCATTCGCGCGTATCTGCCGGGCGCCCTGAGTGTGCAGGTGCTGGCCAGGGACTCCGGCGAAGAGCTCGGTCACCTTGAAGCCACGCAGACGCCGGGGTTGTTCGTCGGGCATTTCCAGCGTGCGCAAGCGTATCTGCTGCGCACCCATTGGGCCGGCGGCGAGCAAACCGCAGAAGATCCTTACAGCTTCGGCCCGTTGTTGGGCGAAATGGATTTGTACCTGTTTGCCGAAGGCAATCACCGCGACCTCAGCGGGTGCCTGGGCGCGCAACTGAAAACCGTGGACGGCGTCGACGGCGTGCGTTTTGCCGTGTGGGCACCGAATGCCCGGCGGGTGTCGGTGGTCGGCGATTTCAACGTCTGGGACGGGCGCCGGCACCCGATGCGCCTGCGTCACCCCACCGGTGTCTGGGAGTTGTTCATCCCGCGCCTGCAAGCGGGGGACGCCTACAAATACGAGATTCTCGGCGCCCACGGCATTCTGCCGTTGAAGGCTGACCCGATGGCACTGGCCACCAGCCTGCCACCGGACACCGCTTCGAAAGTTGCCTCACCCTTGAACATCGACTGGCAGGACCAGGACTGGATGTTGTCCCGAGGCGACCGCCACCGGGTGACGGCGCCATTGTCGATCTACGAATTGCACGCCGGCTCGTGGCAATGTGAGCTGGACGACCTGGGCGAAGTGGCCCGCCAGTACACCTGGCCGGAATTGACCGAGCGGCTGATTCCCTATGTCAAAGACCTGGGTTTCACCCACATCGAACTGATGCCGATCATGGAGCACCCGTTCGGCGGTTCGTGGGGCTATCAGTTACTGTCGCAATTCGCGCCGAGTGCGCGCTATGGCACGCCGGACGAGTTCGCTGCGTTCATCAACGCCTGCCACCAGGCCGAGCTTGGGGTGATTCTCGATTGGGTGCCGGCGCATTTCCCCACTGATACTCACGGCCTGGCCCAGTTCGACGGCACGGCGCTTTACGAGTACGGCAACCCGCAGGAAGGGTTCCACCAGGACTGGGACACCCTGATCTACAACCTGGGTCGCACCGAAGTGCACGGCTACATGCTGGCGTCGGCGTTGCACTGGCTCAAGCATTTCCATGTCGACGGCCTGCGGGTCGATGCGGTGGCCTCGATGCTGTACCGCGACTACTCGCGCAAGGCCGGCGAGTGGGTGCCGAACCGCCATGGCGGGCGGGAAAACCTGGAAGCCATCGACTTCCTGCGTCACCTCAATGACGTGGTGGCCCTCGAAGCGCCCGGTGCCTTGGTGATCGCCGAAGAATCCACCGCATGGCCGGGTGTCAGCCAGGGCACGCAACAGGGCGGCCTGGGCTTTGCCTACAAATGGAACATGGGCTGGATGCACGATTCGCTGCATTACATCCAGCAAGACCCGGTGTACCGCGCCCATCACCACAACGAGCTGAGTTTCGGCCTGGTGTATGCGTGGTCCGAGCGCTTCATCCTGCCGATCTCCCACGACGAAGTGGTGCACGGCAAACACTCGCTGATCGACAAGATGCCCGGCGACCGTTGGCAGAAATTCGCCAACCTGCGGGCCTACCTGAGTTTCATGTGGGCGCATCCGGGCAAGAAGTTGCTGTTCATGGGCTGCGAATTCGGCCAGTGGCGCGAGTGGAACCATGACCAGCAACTGGACTGGTACCTGTTGCAGTACTCCGAGCACAAGGGCGTGCAGAAACTGGTGAGTGACCTCAATCGCTTGTACCGCGAAGAACCGGCGCTGCATGAGCAGGACGATGTGCCCCAGGGTTTCCAGTGGCTGATCGGCGATGACGCGATCAACAGCGTTTATGCGTGGCTGCGCTGGAGCAAGGAAGGCAAACCGTTGCTGGTGGTGGCCAACTTTACCCCAGTGCCACGCGAGGCTTATCGCGTCGGGGTGCCGTTTGCCGGGCAGTGGAGCGAGGTGCTCAACAGCGACTCGTCGATCTATGCGGGTTCCAATTATGGCAATAGTGGTGGGGCGGTGTCCGAGGAGACGCCGAGCCACGGGCAGGCGTTGTCGTTGGTGCTGAATTTGCCGCCGTTGGCGGTGTTGATGTTAAGGCCGGCGGGGTAGGAGAGTAAGCAGTTAATTCACTACCGCGTTAATAGATTGAGCGCGGTTAGTTGCCCATGAGACGTAACCGAGCAGTTAGTAACGATGATTAGCTCGGTTGTGTTGACGAGGTTGCTGTTTTGCATGAGTCTTCCGTTGATGTGCGATCACGATCTGTATCACTGTGTAGTCAGCACTGACACAAAAAACAGCATACCCATCGTTCCTGCGGGCTCAACCTTGAGAAGGCCACTAGCTCTTATTGACGAGTAGACGGGAAGACTTGAGAAGTTTTCCTGGTCTACCGTTTTTATCTCTCTGCGCCCAATCTCTGAAAGTTAAAGTTTCTAATGGAGATAGTCCGCTTTTGCCCTTGGACGGAATATTGACAGTAGGACGGGTGTTTACATGGCTTGATGGGAGTTGTGCGTGTCGCTCCTCTATATGAATATTCCATTCGTATAGGTCTGAAGCATTGTAGAGATTATTTTCGAAGTAAGTCTCAAGTTCTTCTTGGTGCATGTGGGGTTCGGCTTTGAGTTCATCTGGGATTCGCTCTGAAACAAATATGTCTTTTAAATTCGCTCCACCTTTTTTCAAAAAATTCAGAGTGTGCAATTTTTGCTCGATTTTAGGTCGGTAATGGCCGCTCTTGTTTTCAATAAACGAAACCGCTCCATTCGTTATTACGATCATTCCGGCGTCTAAAACTGGGCGGCCGGAGAAAGGAGATGAGTGGTACCTTTTATCGCGGGTATGTTTAAATATGGAAAGTTCTGGTTGATGTTGCTCGTTGAATCCTAATGCGTACCCTAAGTTAGCATTCAATTTAAGCCAGTTTGAGGATGATGTGGTGGTGGCGTTGTAGCCGATAAGTTGCTGTTTATTGTTGAAAAGCAATCCGTTATTTACTGTTAGAGTCATTAAATTGTCTGCTCGTTCTTGTTGGTTGTAATATCTGATGCCTTTGTACTTGGGTGAGTTTTTTAGTTGTCTGTCTCTGTCGTTAATTTGCTCGCCTATATAGTCGAGGTGGCGCCCTCTTAATACATGTCCGTGGCCTGGTAGTAAGTGTTTGTGGACAAGCATCTGCCAGCGTTTTTTGTCCAGGCCAACGCTATCTACATTATTGACAGGGTCGGAACCTACAAACTGATACAAATTTATCCCATCTACATACCCCGCCGGATCCGGATTAATCCACCGCTGCAACCACGGCGCGTAATAGCGGAATCCATAGTAATAAAGCCCCGTCGAGTCCCGTTCCTTGCCCGAATACCGCACGGTCTTGTACTTGGCTTCTGTGGCCGAACGGGCCGCGAAACAAGCCGTACCACCAAACGGGTAATACCATTCCTGGCTGATCAGGTCGGCGTTTTGGTCCAGCTCCAGCGCGCTGGATTGCAGATGATCATTGAGGCTGTAGCGCGCTTGGTCGTTGTCGATGTCCTCCGGCTGTTTGGCAACCCAATGCAGCATCTGCACGCTGTTGCTGCCGGCGCTGGCATTGATCACGTGAAGGATTTCTCCCGTGCCGTCGTGGCGGCGGATTTCCAATCCGGGCAGGTAACGCACTTCGCTGACCAGCGTGCGGGCATTGGTCTGGCTTGAACGCAGTTTGCGCACCCGCTGGCCGCCGCCGTCGTAGGCATAACGTTCGTAGTCATCCTCGCCGACTTCGCGGACGACTGGGCGCAACGTGGACAGTTGATTGCGCCAATCCCAGCCGAGCGATTGGCCCGCTTGCAACTCACGCAGGTTGCCATTGGCATCGAATCCGCCGGCCAATTCGGCTTCGGTCGGCGGACGACCGTTGTGTTCTGGCAGGCAACGGTTGCTGTATTGGGCGCGGGTCAGGGTGCGGCTATGGGCCTGAGAGCCGACGTGCACCAAATCCAGCAGATTGCCGCCCGCGTCGTAATGGTAAGTCTGGGTGTATTGGACGACTTGGTTGGGGTCGAGCGGCAAGGGTTGCAGGTCGGGCAGGGCAGGGCCGCCATGGCCAGCTTTGGCCTCCCAACCCGTGGCTTCGATCAATTGATCGAGGGTGTCGTAGCGATAGGTCTTGATCGGCTCAATGCGCTGGTTGTTGAAATAGCGGATCGGTTGGGCGGCGTCTTCGATGCTCAGTACATTGCCGACTGCGTCGTAGCGGTATTTCAGGTCTTGCAGCGGCGTGCCGTTGGCCTTATGTGCGCTCAGCCCGATGAGGCGACCGTCCGCCAGATCGTATCGGTGGCGGGTGATCACGCCATTGCCGGCCGTTTCCGACTCAATCTGGCCGGAGGCGCTGTAGTGGAAATCACTGACCAGGGGCCGCTCTTTTTGGCCGTCGCCGGCCAAGGTCAGATGCGTGCCCTTCAATTCGCCGGCGACGGTGTAGGTAAAACGTTGACGATTACCCAATGCATCGATTTGCTGGCGCAACTCGCCGCTGGCGGCGTAGTGCTGCGAGGTGGTGGCGCCGTCTCCCGCTTCAAGCAACGCGTCGCGAGCGGCCACGCTCTCGGGCCAGTTCACCGGGGCGGTATCCAACAAAAAATGCCGGGTCTGTTGCAGCAGCGCACCAGCGATCCCGAGTTCACGCAGGTGCAGGGTTCCGGCCGGGTCGTCATGGCGAAGCAACTGGCCGCACAGATTGTGCGATGCGGCGTCGGCATCGACTCCCGCATAGGTGAAGCGCTCAAGGACGTGCTCAGCGATATCTTCACCACGTTCATGCACGGCCACCGGCCGCAGCAGTACATCGAACTCAGTGAGGGAGTGGCTGCAACGGCCGTCCCAAGCCTCGACGCGTTGCCCGCCAGCACCGTGCAATGCCACCCGCCACCCTGCGTCCACGCTGTCACTCGATAACGGTGTCGCGGACAAACTGAACACCTGGCTCAAATTGGCCGGCACCGAGACATCGTTCTGCGCCAGGGCAAACAGGTATGGATCCCGACTGGCCACCGGCCTGCCGGCGGCATCGAACCGTTGATGCGTCACCCGCGCTTCAATACCATCGGCCGCTTGCCGCCGATGGTATTGAACTGTCCTGACCGCCAGCCCACGCGGGTCTGAAACCGCAAGGGTTGGCGTGCCGTGATGCGCATGGTCCACAGACATCCGTGACGGCCTCGATCAGGGTGATTTGCCCATCACAATGCATCACCGTCAATGCTGTGGAAACTGTAAGAAATACCAGTTTTCACCAGCGCATCCGCACACCCAGGCTGCCGATCAACCCGTTCAGGTCATTGTCGTCCACGTCGCTGCTGTAGTCAGCGCTGATGTACAGGCTCACGGTTGGGGTGACTCTTGCGACCAGGCTCAGACCCAGTTCGACGGTCGAGGAACTACGGCTACTGCTGATCTTGTCGACCTGATCGAGGGTGACGGTGTTGCCGGTGTACACCGTGTGCCACAAGTTGGTCCGTACGTAAGGTTCGACAGGCAAGCCGTTGATGTCGTAATTGCCTTTCAAGCGCGCGCCAACCCGGCCGCTCCACGAGGTCAGATCAGTTGAAGACGCTTTGCCCGATCCGGCATACGGAGTGTCCAGGCTGATGCGCTGATTGATCAATTGCGCCTGGGGCTCAATCACCCAGTTTTCGCCCAGGCCGATAGGGAAGCCACCTTCAACAGACAGCGTCATCGCGCTGCCCTCGGTGGCTTTCCGGGCTCCTTGCTCATTGCGGCTGAAGCCGCTGACCCGGCCACCGCTGGCGGTCAGGTCGACGTACCAGCCTTGTGGTCCGGTCAGGCTCCAGTAGGCGCCGAGGCTTTGCCCCTGGAGGTTGAGCGTGTCGCTGTTGGGGTCGGACATTGCCGGGGTGATCTGCGCGCCGTTGTGGTTGAGCTGGAGCTGGCTCATGCCGCCGACCAGGCCGACCCTTTGCGTATGCCCGCTGGCGCTTTGCACGGTCAATATCGCCGGGCCTTTGAGTGCGTTGGTGCCGGGGACGGCCAGCCCCTGGGAAAGGTAATCGGTTTGTGCCTGGCGAGAGGGCTGGCCGTAGAGTTGGTCCCAGGTCGTGGGCGCGGCGTCTTCGGTGGTCAGGTTCGAACTGCGTAGATCGGGATGAGCGCTGAATTGACCAGGATAGGTTGCTGCGAGGGTGGGCAGACTGAGTGTCGGAATGTCCTGACGATACCACGGGGCTGTTTCTTGCTCGTCAGTGGCGGCTTGTACTTGCATGGAGGAACACAGCAGGAGTGAACTCGACACCGTGCAAAAAGTGACTTTGATCTCTGGTGAGGTGAGTGGAATTTTCATGGCGGTCTACCTTGCAGTCGCAGGCGGTATCTCGCTCTGACGTCTCTCCTACCCCGAATGCGGGGCGACCGAATGGATCAGGGGCGTCACGGGCTGCCCGTTTTTACGGGAGCCCAAGGCCGGTCCTGGTGGTAATTCCGGGGGTAGTAACCTGAAGTCAAGAAGACCGAAACGGCCGAGTCAAGAACATGGCCGATAAGTGGTAACGGTTTAAGTGACTGATTTAAGGCGTGTCAATAAGTGCTTGTTTGTTCGAAGGATCGTCGAAAAAACCTCGGGCTAGAGCGGTTTTCGACCATTACCACTTCACCCGGACCCCCACGTTACCGAACGTTCCCTGTAGTTGGTTGCTGTCGATATTGCTGGTGTAGTCGAGTCCGGCGTACACGCTGACCGAGGCCGCAACGCTCAGCACCATGCCGATACCGAGGTCGGCGGACGAGGTTCGTTGTTGGGTTTCGACCTGATCGAGATGGTCAAAGGTGACCGTATCGGTACCGGTGAAAGTGTGCCAGATGTTGGCCCGCAGATAGGGTTCCAGCGGCCGGCCGCCGACCTCGTAGCGACCCTTGAGGCGCGCACCGACACGGCCGGTCCAGGCACTGTCGGAATCGAACGAGACATGGGAGATGCCGTCGTCCTGGCTGTCGAGTTTGACCTTTTGATAAATCGCCTGGACCTGGGGTTCGACCACCCAGTTACCGGTCACCGCGAACGGGTATCCGACTTCTGCCGATAACGTCGTTACGTGGCCGTCATTGTCGATCTTCAGTCCACCTTCGGAGCGATTGTCGCCGTTGAGCCAGGTGTACATGGCCACGGTATCGAGATACGCGCCGGCGGGATCGGTCAGGGTCCAGTAAACGCCAAGGCTGTCACCTTTCAACTCGACGTTGCCGGAGCGTTTGCCTGCGAAGCCCTGATTGAAACCGTCGACATCGCCTTGCAGACGGCTGTGGCCGATGAAGAAACCGCTGCGCTGGGTTTGCCCACCCGCCAACTCTGAGCTGAACAGATCATTGCCGACCTGAAAGCCATTGAGCGAGCCGTCCAGTCTTGGCGTGACGGTGCCGGCCCAGGTCTGCTCGAGGTTCTTGCCGTAGACCCGCCCCCAACCGGCGCTCAAGGCACCGGTTTGCGTCAGCAGGCGCTGATCGCCCTGACGGTCATGAAAAGTGCCCAATGCTGTCAGGCTCAACTGTGCTGCTGCCGGCGGCATCACCGACCAGGTAGGCACCGCCTCGCGATACAGGGGTATTGGTGCTGCGCCGGGTACGGCGGCCGGTAACACCGGGGCTTCGACCGTCACGACGGCTTCAGCTCCTTGAACCGCGTTGGCCACAACCACCGGCGCGGCCACCGGCACTGCCACGATGGGCACCAGCGTCGGCGGCAAGACGGGATCAGGGTTGGTGACGGCAACCACTGGCGGCGCCACTACCGAGGAGCGCAAATACCAACTGTTTTCGCTGCCCGGTGTGATGCCGCCTTTGAACAGGCGGTAATCGAAGGCGCCAACCGACACCGGGGCTTTGAGGGCGAACGCGGTGTTGTCGCTGACCGCCGTGCCTTGGGCCTGAACCAGCTGGATACCGTTTTGCTCGGTCAATGCACCCGCGCCGCCAACGTTGGTGACGCTGATCAGGGTGCTGCCGGTCAGCGTCCCGTTGTTGACCACCAGCTTGTCGCTGGGAGAACTGTCATCGCCCACGGCGCTTTGCAACAGCAATTGGCCGCCGTTACCCACGTAATTGCCTTCAACCGTCAGGCTGTCATTGGTGCGAGAGTTGCCACGAGTGAGGTCGATGACCCCGCTGTTGTTCAAGGTAACGAGCCGATCTGTGGTCAATGGCGTGATGCCGCCCTGCACCGACGTCAGCGTACTGCTGCCATCGACGTTGAACACGCCCGTGCCGCTGGTGCTGTCCCCCAGTTGCAAGTTGCCATCCAGATCGAACCGCGAGCCGTTGACCAGGTTGACGGTTTCCCAGTTGATGTAGCGGACGGCGCCGGAAGAGGTAGTGTGATCGAAGGTCAGCAGGTCGTTGCCGACGCCGCCATTGATGCTCGGGGTGAGGGCGAGGGTGCTTTCGTTGAGGTTGCGCAGGGTGGCGCTGTCGTTGCCGGCCTCCAGCAGGATTTGCGAGCGGATGATCCCGCCGCCGTCCCGCACCAGGGTGTCATCGCCGTTGCCGGCGCGGATCTCGCCAACGATTTCCCCGTCAGTGACCGTGATGCTGTCGTTGCCGTTGCTGACACTGATGTTGCCACCGATACGGCCCCCGGAAACGATGATGGTATCGGTGCCCAGACCGGTCACCAGGTTGCCGAGGATCTGCCCGCCGGACAAATCGAAAATATTGTTATCGAGCTTCATGTCGACCCGACCGATGGTGCCGCCGGTCATCCTGGCGACGTCGCCGTCCTCGAAGGCGCCAACGATGGTGCCGCCGGTCATCAGGAAGGTATCGCGGCCGTCGCCTTGGGCCAGGGACTGAAGGGTCCCGCCAGACATGACGAAATTATCGATGCCATTGCCTTGGCTGACCGCCCCGGTGACTTGCCCGGCGCTGATCGTGAAACTATCCGCCCCGTCGCCCTGATTCACAGAGCCCGCCACGGTGCCGGACGCCATGTTCACCGTGTCGGCGCCGGCGCCGAAGGTCACGTTACCGTTGATCTTGCCGGTGCCAGTGGCGGGGAAGGTCAGGGTGTTATTGCCCGACAAATCGGTCAACGGCCCACTGGTGGCGCTGTCGCAGACGAAGTTGTCGTTACCAGCGCTGGGGGTGAGTGTGCAGGCGGCGTAGGCTGCCTGGGGCCAATTCGCACATAACCAGATTGAGAACAGGCAGGCGCCGAAACGGTATTTGGGCAGATCTGTCGAAAACTCCATGCTTGCCTCCGCGCTGGGATCAACCACCGTTCCTTTGGCCGCCAGGAATGGCCAGGACCGGCTGCCCCTACCAGCATCGGCAGGGCATCACCAACGTAGCAGGCACCGCTTCGATGTGGCTACTGTCAGAAATAACAGGTGGGGGATGTTTTCACAGCGCCAGGCGCCTGATGGCCGTGGTTCAGAGATGCACTTCAACCGCCAACGGCAAATGGTCAGAAAGGTGCGTCCACGGCTTGTGCCCGAGTATTTGCGGCTCATGACTGCTGGCATTGCGCAGGTAGACGCGGTCCAGGCGCAACAAGGGAAACCGCGCGGGGTAGGTTTTGGCCGGACGACCATGGTGGCGTTCGAAGGCTTCGTGCAAGTAATCGCGGCGGGCCAGGGCGGCATTGCCCTGCATCTGCCAGTCGTTGAAGTCGCCGGCAATGATCACCGGCGCATCATCCGGCAGGGACTCGAGGAGTTGACAGAGCAACTGCAACTGCAGCTGACGATGGCTTTCCAGCAGGCTGAGGTGCACGCAGATCGCATGCACCTCGCTATGCCCCGGCACGTCCAGTACGCAGTGCAGCAAGCCACGGCGTTCCGGGCCGGTAATGGAAACATCCAGGTTTCGATACTCGCGGATCGGGTATTTCGACAGCAGGGCATTGCCATGATGACCGTCGGGATAGACGGCATTGCGCCCATAGGCGAAGTCGCTCCACATGCTGTCGGCAAGGAATTCATATTGCGAGGTTTGTGGCCATTCGTTGTAGCGGGAGGAGTGGCGGTCGTGCTCGCCGACGACTTCTTGCAGAAACACCAGGTCTGCCGACGTACTGCGCACCGCTTCACGCAACTCGGGGAGGACGAAACGCCGGTTGAGTGCGGTAAACCCCTTATGGGTGTTGACCGTCAGCACGCGAAGCCGATGAATCGCCGGGGGGGTATTCAACGGCGTTGATTCGGCTGCCTGCCGTTTTGGATGACTGGCCACATGCACTCCTCTGATTCAGGGCTGCTTATGTATGCGACTGATGTGACGGCAGGCAGTTCAGTCTGCCTGGCAGCGCCACACCTATCACCGATGGTTTCATACCAACACGATTTCATAAGGCAAACGGATACGCTCCAGCAGCGTCCGGGGCAGCAATGGCGCGATGCCGATGGCCGGTTCGCCGTCGAGTTGGCTGGCATAGGCGTAGGTGGCGTGGCTCTTGCGGGCGACGGTCCAGGTATCCAGGCGCACCTTGCGGGCACGGTGCCAGGGAATCAGCTCCCTGTCCCGTGCCGGCCAGTGCCAGGCCCAGAACGGTACGTCGTTGTAGGTTGCCCCTATATTGGCTGCCGCCCTGGCGCTGGCGCGGCCAACGGTGTCGTGGTCGACGTTGCCGTCCTCGCGCCAGGTGCTGAACACCACATCACCGGGGCGCAGGTAGCGCGTGATGAATTGGACGATCTGATTTTCGTGCTCCACCAGGGCGTTGTCGGTAAACCCGCCACGAATCCACTTCAGGCTGTGCATCGGCAACCCGAGTCGGCGGATGGCTTCCACGCTTTCCTGGGGACGAAATACGCTGAGGCGTTTTTCCGACCACTGCCGAGAGCCCGGATGGCTGGCGCTGCCGTCGGTGATCGAGATCAATTGCAGCGGGTGGCCCAGGTTGCTGAGCAATTGCAGCAGGCCGCCGCAGGTCACGACTTCATCGCCGGGGTGCGGGGCAATGAGCACTGCGCGTGCGCCAGTGGGCACCAGCGATTGGGTGCTGATGACCGGGATGCTGTCCAGTTGCGGGGCACTGTTCCAGATTTGTGATGGCAGGCTGGCTTCGCTCAGGGAAACGGGTTTCATGGTGGATACTTCCTTGTTCTGCGTCGCCTTCAGTCGTGCATGGGACAAACCCGGCAGACCCGTGAGGGCTCGTTGATAGCGGTGCGACAAGCCAAGCCCTGGATTGTCGCGAATCGAGTATTGCTCATGTAACGCTATTCGTCGCGTCGCGAGCTTATCCAGAATGATTTTTCCGCTCTGCGGTGGTGCAGCCATGGATCCCTGAAGTCTCCTTTACTCTTCTTCCTCATGCTGCAACTCGAACAGCAGCAACGAGCGGCCGGTGACCGAGTACTCGTGGCCAAACTCGAAGCGTTCCTGGCCACGGATCGACGGCTGGTTGGTGTCGATCATGCACGTCCAGAAACCGCCGTCAGGCACTTCCGGTAGCCGGAAAATGACGATGTCGTGATGCGCGTTGACCACCAGCATCAACGTTGCGTCGATGCCTTTGCGGCGAATGCCGGTTTCCTGGGCGCGGCCATCGAGCAGCATGCCCAGGCAACGATTGTGCGCATCGTGCCAATGCCTGGTGGTCATTTCCGTGCCGTCCGGCGCCACCCAGGTCACGTCCTTGACGCCGATGTCCTCGTTGTAATTACCCACCAGGAAACGCCCGCGCCGCAGGATCGGGTAGGTCAGGCGCAACTTGATCAGGCGTTTGACGAACTTGAGCAGGGCCTTGCCGTCTTCGCTCAGGTCCCAGTTGACCCAGCCGATCTCGCTGTCCTGGCAGTACGCATTGTTGTTGCCGTCCTGGGTGCGGGCGAACTCGTCGCCGGCCACCAGCATCGGCGTGCCCTGGGCCAGCAGCAGGGTGGCGAAGAAATTGCGCATCTGCCGATGGCGCAGCGCGTTGATGTCGGGGTCGTCGGTGGGGCCTTCGACGCCGTGGTTCCACGACAGGTTGTTGTTGCTGCCGTCCTGATTGTCTTCGTCGTTGGCTTCGTTGTGCTTGTCGTTGTACGACACCAGGTCATTGAGGGTGAAACCGTCATGGGCGGTGACGAAATTCACCGATGAATAGGGCCGGCGGCCACGTTGATTGAACATTTCGCCCGAAGCGGTCAGGCGGCTGGCAAAGTCCGCCAGTTGACCGTCGTCGCCTTTCCAGAAGGCGCGCACGGTGTCGCGGAACTTGTCGTTCCACTCGACCCAGCCCGGCGGAAAATTGCCGACCTGATAACCGCCGGGGCCGCAGTCCCAGGGTTCGGCGATCAGTTTGACCTGGCGCAGCACCGGGTCCTGGCGGCAGGCCACCAGGAAACTGTGGCGTTCGTCGAAACCGTCGTGGTAACGCCCGAGAATGGTCGCCAGGTCGAAGCGGAAGCCGTCCACGTGCATTTCCGAGGCCCAGTAGCGCAGGGAGTCGGTGACCATTTGCAGCACGCATGGATGGCTCAGGTCCAGGGTGTTGCCGGTGCCGGAATCGTTGATATAGAAGCGCTTGTCATCGGGCTTCAGGCGGTAGTAGGACGCGTTGTCGATGCCGCGCATGGACAGGGTCGGGCCTTGTTCGTTGCCCTCGGCGGTGTGGTTGTAGACCACGTCGAGGATCACCTCCAGATTGGCTTCGTGCAGGTGCGCGACCATTTCCTTGAATTCGGCAATCTTGCCACTGGCCAGGTAGCGTGGGTCGGGGGCGAAGAACGCAATGCTGTTGTAGCCCCAATAATTGGTCATGCCCTTGTGCAGCAGATGCTGGTCGTTGACGAACGCATGGATCGGCAGCAATTCCACGGTCGACACGCCTAGCTTGCGGATGTGCTCCACCACATCATCGACCATCAACCCGGCAAAGGTGCCGCGCAGGTTTTCGGGGACGGCAGGGTGACGCATGCTGAAGCCGCGCACATGAGTTTCATAAATGATCGTCTTGTCCCACGGTACGCTGACACGATGATCGTGGCCCCAGGTGTGCGCCGGGTCGATGACCTTGCATTTGGGCACGAAGGGCGCGCTATCCCGTTCATCGAAGCTGAGGTCGGCATCGGGGTGGCCGATGGTGTAGCCGAACAGCGCTTCGGACCATTTCAGCTTGCCGACCAGTTGTTTGGCGTAGGGGTCGATCAGCAGTTTGTTGGGGTTGAAGCGATGGCCGTTGGCCGGGTCGTACGGACCGTAGACGCGATAACCGTAGATCAACCCGGGATGGGCGTCGGGCAAGTAGCCGTGGTAGATCTCGTCGGTGTATTCGGGCAGTTCGATGCGTTCGAGTTCCACCTCGCCGGCGTCGTCGAACAGGCACAGTTCAACCTTGGTGGCGTGGGCGGAAAACAGCGCGAAGTTGACTCCCAGTCCATCCCAGGTGGCACCCAGCGGAAAGGGCAGGCCTTCGCGGATTCGTGTGGTTTCGGCACGAGGGGCTGGCGCGGCGGCTTTCTTCGGACTGGTCATAGGTACTCCCACAAATACTTGTCAGTAATGCAACCTGTGGGAGCGAGCCTGCTCGCGATAGCGGTGTGTCAGTCCACATAAGTATTGAATGGTGGACCGCTTTCGCGAGCAGGCTCGCTCCCACAGTGTTTCAGGGCGAGCATTACCCAAAGTGGCAAGCGGACTCGGCACCCCTTCAATCAGGTCAAACGCTGTGCGGGTCAAACCGCTGGCGGTTTTCGCGCAGCCCGGGGCTTTTTCTCGAGGGCCTTTTCCCCCGGCGGGATCACCTTCGAAGCCGCCGCCGGTTTGGCCTTGGTTTTTGGTGCGGCGACCTTGGCATCGCCAGCCTTGCCATTGGCCGTTTTGCTGACCGGGGTTTTCGCGGCTGCCTTGGCCGGTTTTTTCGGGGCCAGGGCTTCGGCTTCCGCCAGTTTGCACGCCATCTCCCAGTGACGGGCTTCCTGACCTTCGGGTTTTCCTTCGGATTCCCAGATCTGATAGGCGAATTCGCGAATGCGTTTATCGTCGGTACTCATTGCAATGCTCCTGAACTGAACTCAAGTGTGGGCAGTTTGAAAAATGAGATTGACCGGGAAATCTCCCAGCGCGGCGCTGATCGGCAGCTCCCTGTGTTTTGTGACTGTGATGCCGGAAAAAAGTCCCTGCAGATGTTCGTCAGGGACGGTGAAGGGCAGTTTGACCCGGGTATCGCCCCACCGCGGCGCGTGGACCTGTGGTTGGGCACCGTTTTCCAGCAGTTCGGCACAACGTATCGGCACAATCACGATGGCGCGTTTTCCCTCCTGTTCACGGACAAAACCCAGCACTCGATGGGCCTCGCTGCCCACCACTTCCAGAGCCTGGTAAGTGCCACGCCGAAACAACTCGGCATGCTCGGCGCGCCGGCTCAAGGTGCGTGCAATCAAGGCTTGCTTGATGCGCCCGTCACGCCAGTTCCGCAACAAGTCCGGCAGGTCCACGGCTTGCTGCAGTGCCTGCTGGCGGCTGGCGTAATCCACAGGGCGACGGTTGTCCGGGTCGACCAGGCTGAAGTCCCAGAAATCGTTGCCCTGATACAAATCCGGCACCCCGGGCACAGTCATGCGCAGCAAGGTTTGCGCCAAACCGTTGAGTGCGCCGGGGGCGGAGATCGAACGGGCAGCCTTGGCCAGGGCTGTACGCAACAGCTCGCCTTCGGGGCTGAGCAACAGGCGCTGGATGAAGTCCTCGGTCGCTTGCTCGTAAGGGTCATTGGGCGCGCTCCAGCTGCTTTGCAGTTTGGCTTCGCGCAGGGCCTTGCGTTGCCACTGCCAGAGGCGTTTTGCGTAGTCCTCGAGGGTCGACGGATGATCGATAGCCAACTCCAGCGGCCAGCTGCCGAGGATCGTCTGGTACAGAATCAACTCATCGCCCGCCGATGGCATTTGATCGTCGTTGCGCAAGGGCCGGGCGAGGGCGCGCCACAGGCCGATCTGGTCGGCGTACCAGCCGCTGCGCTCGCTCAGTACCGCCAGCCGCGCCCGTAAATCTTCGCCGCGCTTGTGGTCGTGGGTGGCGCTGGCCAGCAGATTGTCCGGGAAGGAGTCGAGGCGCTCGATGCAGGCCTGATGAAAGTCGGCGACCGGTGCACTGAACTGTTCAGTGTTGAAGCCAACGTCATTGCGCGAGAGCAGGACGGCCGAACGATAGAACGCGGTGTCTTCCACCGCTTTCGCCGCTGCTGGCGAGGTCAGTTGCTGGAAACGTACACAGGCGTGCTTCAGACGTTTGCGCTCGCGACCGGCCGGGCGCTGCCGCCAGGATTCACCGCCGAGCCAGCCGGCCAGGCAGTCGAGCACCGGCCAGTCCGCTTCGCCGAGGGTTTGGCGGGCGCCGTCCATGGCCTGCCGGAAAAACATCTCGTCCTGGGCCGATCGGCCAAGGGGGCTGATGTAGGTGCGGTACACCGGGAAGTGCACGATCAGCGCCTGCAAGGCCCGGCGAATGGCACCGAGGGTCAGGTCGCGGGTCATGAGGTTGTCCCGGGCCACTTGCAGCAAGGCCTGGGCAACGCTTTCGAAATCTCCGGCCAGGGAACCGCTGAGGATTTGCTGGCGGGACAGTTGTGCTTCCTGGGAGAAGTCGGCGGACCGCTCGCTGTGACGTTGCCAGAGTTCGGCCAGTGTCTGCGCGCCCCGTGGATCCTGTTGCAGCAGTGACAGCTGGTTCATGAATTCGTAGCCGGTGGTGCCGTCCACCGACCAGTCGCGATGCAGGGTTTCGCCTTCGCCAAGGATCTTTTCCACATAGATCGGCAGGTGGCGGCCCGCTGACAGGCTGTCGACCCGGCGGCGCAGCTTGCGGCAGTAGCCCCGCGGGTCGGCGAGGCCATCGATGTGGTCGATGCGCAACCCGTCGATCAGGCCTTCAGCCACCAGTTGGAAGATCTTCGCGTGGGTCGCTTCGAACACGGCGGGACGCTCGACGCGCAGTCCGCCGAGTTCATTGATATCAAAGAAGCGCCGCCAGTTGATGTCATCGGCGGCGGTGCGCCAACTGGCGAGGCGATAGCTCTGGTGCTCCAGCAGGTTGTGCAGGCGCTGGAAGCCTTCGCCGGTCAGCGAGTCGTAGTTGTTCAGGTGCCGCTCGATGGCTTGGGCAAGGGCCGGATCGCTCACCAGGTCGCGTAGTTCTGCTTTTAGCGGTATGGCCAGGCTGTGGGCGTCGGTCTGGTAGCTCAGGGTGCTGAAGCGATCGGCCAGGTTTTTCAGTTGTTCGGCCTGTTGCGTATCGAGCGGTGCATCGATCCTGAGCAGTTCCCCGTAATCGCTGGGGCAAATCGGAAAGCGGTGTTCGTAATGCTCGACATGGAAGGTGCCGTGCCAGGCATCGAACCGCAGGGGCAGGGTGCCGTCCTGCAACGCGACGCCGTAATCGCTGCCCAGAAACGGCAGGAGCAACTGGCCTTCCATCAAAGGGTCGGATGAGTGCCACTGGATATCGAAAAACTCGCCGTAAGGGCTCAGACGCCCCCACTCGAGCAAATCCAGCCACCAGGGATTATCACTGCCGCCAACCGCCATGTGGTTGGAGACGATGTCGAGGATCAGCCCCATGTTGTGCCCGTGCAGGGCACTGACCAAGCTGCGCAGCGCCGCCTCACCGCCCAGTTCCGGGTTGACCCTGGTCGGGTCCACCACGTCGTAGCCATGCATCGATCCGGCGCGGGCACGCAACAGCGGGGAGGCGTAGACATGGCTGATGCCGAGACGGGCGAAATACGGCACCAGTGGCACGGCATCTTCGAGCGTGAAGCCTTTGTGAAATTGCAGGCGCAAGGTGGCGCGCAGCGGTCGGGTCGGCACCTGGGTCATCGATCACGCTCGGCCGCCTGAAGTCGCGCGCAGGCGAGCAGTTCCAGGCGCCGCGCGGCATCCGCTCCATCGAGCAGGGCTTCGCTGTAGCCCGGCAAGCGCCGCGACCAGTTGGGATGGGTGTCGATGGTGCCGGGCAGGTTGGCTTGCTGTTCGACGCCCAGGGCATCCTCCAGCGGCAGCAGCACCAAGGGCGCGCGGGTATGACCGAGAAAACGCACGCTGGCATCGAGCACCTGGTCGGTTTCGTGAGACTCTTCGCGAAAGTTCTGCGGGTCCTGGCTCAACGCCCGGCGCAGGCCTTCGCGCTCGCGCTCGCGGTGCTGGCGCCATTCGATTTCAGCGCTGGCATCGACCATGCCGAGCCGGGCGTTCCAGTCGATATCGCGACCATGCCACCAGCCGTTGAGGGTGGGCAGGTCATGGGTGCTGGTGGTCGCCAGGGCGTTGTCCGGCCAGTCGAGGATCGGCTTGAAGTGAGTGTTGTCCTGTTCAAACAGCAACACCCGCATGCCGAGTATCGAACGGGCGATGAGTTTTTCCCGCAGGCCGTCCGGCACGGTGCCGAGGTCTTCGCCGAGGACGATGGCCTGGTGACGATGGGATTCCAGGGTTAGCAGGCGCAGCAGATCGTCCACCGGGTAGTACAGGTAAGCGCCGTCGGCCGGCGGCGAACCATTGGGGATTACCCACAAACGTTGCAAGCCCATGACGTGATCGATGCGCAAACCACCGGAGTGGGCGAAGTTGGCCCGCAACATTTCGATGAAGGCCCGGAAACCATTGCGCACCAGGCCTTCAGGGGAGAACGCGGAAATCCCCCAGCCCTGGCCAGTGCGGTTGAGAATGTCCGGCGGCGCACCGACAGTGAGAGAGGCGAGCAGCTGGTCCTGACGGCTCCAGGCCTGGCTGCCGCCGCCATCGGCGCCAACCGCCAGATCGGCGATCAGGCCGATACTCATGCCGCTGGCGCGGGCTGCGGTTTGCGCTCGCTCCAGGCAGCGCGTGATCAGCCACTGACAGAAAGCGAAGAAGCCGATGCGCCCGGCATTCTCCTCGGCGAATGCCGCCAGTTCGGCGCTGCGCGGATTGCGCCAGGGTTCGGGCCACTGCCGCCAGTCGAGGAGTTCACCGCGGGCGGCGCGCGCCTCCTGGATGGCTTCGAAGCAGCAGTGGTTTTCCAGCGCTTCGCCGGCGGCGTGACGGAAACTGCTGAAGTCTTCGTGCAACGGGTGTTCGCCCTGGACGAAACCCTCGTACAGCAACTGCAGCAACCGATGCTTGGCTTCGGCGGCGGCCGGCCAGTCAATCAGCGGACGCTCTTCCAGCGCCTTGAGTTCAATGGCCAGCCCGGTTGCATCAATGGCGGTGCGCAGTGCGCGTTCGCCGAGAATGGTGCCGGGGGCGCAGTAAAGGCTGTTGAGAAACAAACGGCTGGACGGCGAATAGGGGCTGTAGCGTTGGGTGTCACTGGAAAACATCGCATGCAAGGGGCTGATCGCCAGCGCCTCGGCGCCACGCTCACCGGCCACCCGGGCAAGGTCTTCCAGCGCCTGGGTGTCACCAAACCCACCATCGCCGGGGCGGCGCAATCCATACAACTGCACGCTCAGGCCCCAGGCACGAGGGATGGGGTTGTCCACGGCATCGGCCACGCTGTAGCAACGGGCCGGGGCTACGGCGAGGGTGAAGCTTTGTCCGTCGATGCTGACCTGTTGATAGCCGACCGGTACCAGCCCCGGCAGCACCGCGTTGGCGTCCAGTTTCAGGTTGAGCCGCGAACCGTCTTCGAGGTGGATTTCGCAAGGAGTTCCAGGCTCGAAAAAACGCGCGAGGTCCAGGCCAGTCCCCACATCGGCGGTGATCAATGGCGGCAAGTGATGGGTCTGTTGCGCCGCTTGCAATTCCAGCAGGCTGGCGTCGATTTCCTGGGCACTGCCGGCCGGGTGACCAAGACCGGTCAGCACGTTACGCAACACTGATGGCGCGACTTTTTGCGGGCGGCCGTTGGCGTCGATCCAGTCGACTGCGAGACCGGCACGGCTGGCCAGGATTTCCAGTTGCGCATCACTCATGGACGCTCTCCAAACGAGGTAGCAAAGGGGGCTGCGGCGGCGAGGCTGACGAGCGCGCAATACGGGGCAAGGGTGTTTGGGGCCGGCAGGTCGGGGTTCTGTGGCGGGTATTCGAACAACCGCGTGGCACCGGTCTGTGAGGTGTGGACTACGGGCCTGGCGCTGAGGTTCAGGTCAATGCGCAGTTGGCTGCCATCGCCCAAGCGCCAGGATGCACTGACCGCGCCTTCGCCCAGCACATCGGCTCCCAGTGCCTGGGCGCCCGGCAGGCGCGGGATGATGTGCCGGTGACGGATCTGCAACAGTCGGCAATACAGGTCGTGCATCTCTGTATGGCTGGTCGATGGCAGGACCGGGCGCGAGGCTGCAAAAGTCTGCGGATCATTCGGGTCCGGAATGTGTTCGCGCTGGTTAGGGTCGGCAAAGGCGCTGAACGCCGCGAATTCGTTGCGCCGGCCGTCGCGTACCTGCTTGGCCAATTCACCGTGATGGCTGGTGAAAAACAGGAAGGGTTGCTCGACGGCAAACTCATCGCCCATGAACAGCAGCGGAATCATCGGCGACAACAGCAGCAGCACTGTGGCGGCCCGCAGCGCTTGCGGGTGGGCGAGTTGATGCAGGCGCTCGCCGAAGGCCCGGTTGCCGATCTGGTCATGGTTCTGCAAAAACAGGATGAATGCACTGGGCGGCAGATGCCCGCTGGGTTCACCCCGCGCCACTCCATGACGGTTGAGATGGCCCTGGAACACGAAGCCCTGGCTCAGGCAGCGCGCCAGTTGTTCGGTGGGGTTTTGTGCGTAGTCGGCGTAATAGGCGTCGGTTTCGCCGGTCAGCAATACATGCAGGGCATTGTGGCCGTCATCGTTCCACTGCGCGTCGTAACCCTGTTCAAGCAGGCTGGCCTGGTTGTGTTCGTTCTCCACCATCAGCCAGACATGCCGCGCCGGTCCCGTCTGCTGGTGCACCCGTCGTGCCAGTTCCTGGAGGAAATCCGGGTCTTCGATGGCGTGCACCGCGTCCAGGCGCAAACCGTCGAAACGGTATTCCAGCAGCCACATCAAGGCGTTTTCGATGAAAAAGTCCCGTACTTCACAACGGCGGAAGTCGATGGCTGCGCCCCACGGCGTGTGTTTGTCTTCGCGAAAGAAACCCTTGGCATATCGATGCAGGTAATTGCCGTCCGGGCCGAAGTGGTTGTAGACCACGTCGAGAATCACCGCCAGCCCATGGCCGTGGGCGGTGTCGATCAAGTGCTTGAGCTGCTCGGGGGAGCCGTATGAAGACTGGGGCGCGTAGGGCAGGACGCCGTCATAACCCCAATTACGCTCACCGGGAAACTGCGCGATGGGCATCAGTTCGATCGCGGTGACACCCAGTTCGACCAGGCGTGCCAGATGCTGCTCGACGGCGCTGAAGCCGCCGAGCGCACCGATATGCAATTCGTAGATCACCGCTTCGTTCCACGGCCGTCCCAGCCAGGCACTGTGTTGCCAGGCATAGGCCAGCGCATCGACCACCACACTGTGTCGGTCGATGTCGCCGGCCTGAGCGCGGGAGGCCGGGTCGGGCACTTCCAGTTCGCCGTCGATGCTGTAGCGGTAACGCGTGCCCGCCGCGCATCGGATGTTGCTCACGAACCAGCCGTCGGCCTGGGGCAGCAACGGCAAGGACTGTCCATTTTCCAGTTCGACACTGACGTAAAACGCATCTGGCGCCCACAACGCAAATCGCGTGTGCTCTGCGTCCAGCATGATTGCGCCGTGGGGCCAGGTCTCAAGGGTCCGTAACGGCATCTTGAAAGCCTCTTACTGTTTGTTCGATTTCCCCAATGCTTTCGCCACAAGCTGTTCGTAGAGCTCGGCGTAGGGTTCGACCGCCTTGCACCAGTTGAACGGCGCCGCCATGGCCCGGCAGCGCATGGCGTGCAGCAGGTCGGGAAAGGCGAACACCTTGAACGCGCGGCTCAGGGCTTCCTGGTAGCTCTGCACCGTGGATTCATCGAACAGGAAACCGGTCACGCCGTTTTCGATAGTGTCGGCCAGGCCACCGGTGTTGCGTGCCACCGGCAACGAGCCGAAGCGCTGGGCGTACATCTGGCTCAGGCCGCATGGCTCGTAACGCGAAGGCATCAGCAGGAAGTCGCTGCCGGCGAACATGCGCCGGGCGTCGGTTTCGTTGAAGCCGATGCGCACGCCGATCTGCCCGGGGAAACGCAGGGCCAGTTCGCGCATCGACTGTTCTTCTTCCGGCTCGCCACGGCCGATGATTGCGATCTGCCCGCCGTTTTTGACGATGTACTCGGACACCGCTTCGGTCAGGTCCAGGCCTTTCTGGTAGACCAGGCGCGAAACTACGGCGAACAGCGGCCCTTCGGAATCTTCCAGACCGAACAGCTCGCGGACGTGGGCGGCGTTCACGGCCTTGCCATCCCAGTCGCCGATGTTGAACGGGCAGAACAGGTGCGGATCAGTCGCCGCATCCCAGCTTTCATCGATGCCGTTGGGAATGCCGCTGAGCAGGCCTTGCTGGGTCTTGGCGGCGAGGAAACCGTCGAGACCGCAGCCGAAGTCCGGGGTGGTGATTTCCTGGGCGTAGGTCGCGCTGACCGTGGTGATGTGGCTCGAATAGGCCATGCCGGCCTTGAGGAACGACATCTTGCCGTAGAACTCCATGCCTTCCTGTTGCAGCGCGTGATGGGGAATGCCCAGTTCGGGGCACGAGCCCAGGCTGGTCACGCCTTGATAGGCCAGGTTGTGAATGGTGAACAGTGTTGGCGTGCGCTGCCCACGCCAGTGCATGTAGGCCGGGGCCAGGCCGGCGGGCCAGTCGTGGGCGTGCACCAGGTCCGGGCACCAGTGGATCTGCGCGAGGTTGGCGGCGATGTCGGCAGCCGCCAGGCCGAGGCGGGCGAAACGGATATGGTTGTCCGGCCAGTCGCGGCCGTTGTTGGCGCCGTAGGGTGAACCTTCGCGCTCGTAGAGTTCGGGGCAGATCAGTACGTAAATGACCAGACCATCGGGCATGTCCATGCGCCCGATCTTGCACGGTGGCAACGCAGCATGACCGCCAAGCTCACCGATGATATGGATGGGGTTCTCGCTGTGCAGCACCTGCGGGTAACCCGGGATCAACACCCGCACATCGTGCAGATGGGCCATGGCCCGTGGCAGCGCCGCGGAAACGTCGCCCAGGCCACCGGTTTTCACCAGGTCGGCAATTTCGGAGGTGACGAACAAGACTTTTTTACGGTTCGGATTGTGCTTGGCTGCCGGGGTAAGGGTCCTGGTGCCAGGAACGCTGACGGGTTGGGTGTTTGCGGCAGTTACGGCGCTCGATTCGCCGACTTGATGAGCACGCTCTCCCTGTATTTCCAAAGCCGTACTGATCATATGAATCTCCCGTGTTGTTGATCTAATTCTTAGGTCTGGCAAACGGTGTTCCAAGGCCAATTCCCATGGCCGGCGCAAACGCGCTACGCATCAGTGAGCAAGCGCTGCCCAATGCGTCGAAGCAAAAGGGGTGAATGAGCCATTGCAAAGATTGCACCAGTCGCAACGCACCTTCTTTTCAGAGGACCGATCGGGATTGGAAAAAGTTTCGACTATTTTTCCACTTTGTGACCGATCGGTTTCGTCTTGAGAAAATGAGTCTAGGCCAGAACTTAGAGCGGTAAAGGGTAGATGGCAAAATTGTTCGACAATCGGTTTGTATCGGTACGGACGTGCCTGATCGAGGTGCAAACGCCCCGACGAAGTGCATGTTTTTTTGCGTTTTGGCCTCAAAAAGTCACTGGGCAGTCACATAAATGTGCGACGCGATTTATCAGGTGCGCACCGTTGTGGTGCGTTCTTTTGAGTCCCGCATTTGGCCGAACCGCTGCCTTACTGCCCACCTTGATGCCTTGTTATAGTTCGGGCCTCATTTTTGCCCGCAAAAGGATCACTGGCATGTCTCAGTACAGCGCGTTCAACGTCGAACTGGCCGATAAAATCGCCCATGTGCAGATCAACCGCCCGGAGAAGATCAACTCGATGAACGCGGCGTTCTGGAGCGAGATCGTCGAGATCTTCCAGTGGATCGACGACACCGATGAAGTGCGCGTGGTGGTCCTCAGCGGGGCAGGCAAGCATTTCTCATCGGGTATCGACCTGATGATGCTGGCCGGTGTGGCCAATGAACTGGGCAAGGACGTGGGCCGCAATGCGCGCCTGTTGCGGCGCAAGATCCTCACCCTGCAAGCGTCGTTCAATGCCGTCGATAACTGCCGCAAACCGGTGCTTGCGGCCATTCAGGGTTACTGCCTGGGTGGCGCCATCGACCTGATTGCCGCGTGCGACATGCGTTATGCCGCCGAGGACGCACAGTTTTCGATCAAGGAAATCGACATCGGCATGGCCGCCGACGTCGGTACATTGCAACGCTTGCCGCGGATCATCGGTGACGGCATGCTGCGCGAACTGGCTTACACTGGTCGCACGTTTGGTGCCGACGAAGCGCGGAGCATGGGCCTGGTCAATCGCGTCTACAGTGACAACGCCAGCCTGCTCGACGGCGTCATGGGCATTGCCTACACAATCGCCAGCAAGTCGCCGATCGCCGTCACCGGTACCAAGGAGATGATCGGTTACATGCGTGACCATCGCATCGATGACGGCCTCGAATACATCGCCACCTGGAACGCCGCCATGCTGCAATCCACCGATCTGCGCGTGGCCATGGCCGCCCATATGAGCAAACAGAAACCCGAATTTCTGGATTGATTAACCATGATTCCTCGCTGGACCACCGCAGTACTGGACACCGATCAACCCGGCGGCTGGGCCGTCGCGCGCAGCCCCGAAGGCTTTTTGTTCGATGACAATGGCGCACTGTTCCCGCGCGAATGGCTGAAGCGCCAGGACCTGTCGATTCTTGCCGAACATGGCATCGGTCATCTCGATGGCGAGCCGGTCTACCTGCTGGAGCTGCGCAGTCACAGCGAAGTGCCGGGTTGCAACTGGAAAGGCCTGCGGGCGTTCATGCTCGAAGGCGATCACACGGTCTACAAGGTGCTCGGTTACGCCGCGCAGATCGGCACTTGGGCCCGCGAGCACCGCTTTTGCGGTAACTGCGGTCAGGCCATGACCCAGGTGCCGCGCGAACGGGCGATGTATTGCCAGCCGTGCGATCTGCGCAGCTACCCACGGATTTCGCCGAGCATGATCGTACTGGTGACTCGAGGCGATGAAGTGCTGTTGGCACGCTCGCCACGGTTCGTCAGTGGGGTCTACAGCACATTGGCGGGGTTCGCTGAACCGGGCGAATCGGCCGAGGACTGCCTGATTCGCGAGGTTCGTGAAGAGGTGAGCATCGAGGTCAGGAACATCCAGTACCTGGGCAGCCAGTGCTGGCCGTTCCCGCACTCGATGATGCTCGGCTTTCATGCTGAATACGCCAGTGGCGAGATCGTCTGTCAGGAAGACGAGATCGAGGATGCCCAGTGGTTCAACGTGCACGAGCTGCCGCCGTTGCCGGCGTCACGTTCGATTGCCCGTTACCTGATCGACGTCTACGTGGCGCGGCGCTTAGGCCACGCTGAACCAGTGCTGCCAGGCTAGGCGCACGGTCAGGCCCAGCACCACGGTGATGAACACCGGACGAATGAATTTCGCGCCGCCGCTGATGGCGGTGCGGGCGCCGAAGAAGGCGCCGACCATCAACGACGAGCCCATGCACAGGCCGATGATCCAGTCCACCTGACCGGAAAAGATGAAGATCGACAGCGCCGCCACGTTGCTGACGAAGTTCATGCTGCGCGCCACGCCGCTGGCCTTCACCAGGTCGACGGGGTAGAGCAGCAGGCTGCTCACGGTCCAGAACGCACCCGTGCCCGGACCGGCCACGCCGTCATAGAAACCGAGGCTGAAGCCTTGGGTCGACTGCCACTTTTTCTTGATCGGTGCGTTGCTGTCCAGCGGCGCTTTCGGCGTGCCGCCAAACAAGAGATAGACACCACAAGCGAAGACGATCACCGGCAGCATTTTGTTCAGCCATTCCGCTGGCAGGTAATGGGCGACCACGGCACCGGTCAGCGCGCCGACCAGGGTGCCGACGATGGCGTGAACCCATTGCGCGGGGTGGAACAGCTTGCGTCGGTAGAAGGTGAAACTGGCAACCGCCGAGCCGAAGGTCGAACTGAGCTTGTTGGTGCCCAGCACTAGATGCGGCGGCAGGCCGGCGGTCAACAGGGCCGGGGTGGTCAACAGCCCACCGCCACCGGCGATGGCGTCGATGAAACCGGCAACAAAAGCGACAAGGGCCAGGATGGCCAGGGTGGAGAGGTCAACGCTGAGTTCGAAAGGCATGGGATCGGCTTAATCGGCGGGTGCAGAAAGAGGCTGCGGGGAAGGGGGGTGATCTTAACGGTCTGAAGCATACAAAACCATTGTGGGAGCGAGCCTGCTCGCGATAGCGTCCTGACAGACAACAATGATGTTGAATGTGCAGTCGTCATCGCGAGCGGGCTCGCTCCCACATTTTGCTCAGTGTTTACAGGCCCAGATCCGACAGCCCCGGATGATCATCAGGCCGACGCCCCAGCGGCCAGTGGAACTTGCGCTCGCTTTCCTTGATCGGCATGTCGTTGATGCTGGCGAATCGGTGGGCCATCAGGCCGTCCTCGTTGAACTCCCAGTTTTCGTTGCCGTAGGAGCGAAACCAGTTACCCGAGTCGTCGTGCCATTCATAGGCATAACGCACGGCAATGCGGTTGCCGGTGAACGCCCAGAGTTCCTTGATCAGCCGATAATCCAGTTCCTTGGCCCATTTGCGGGTCAGGAAACCCTTGGCTTCTTCGCGGTTGTGGGCGAACTCGGCGCGATTGCGCCATTGGGTGTCCAGGGTGTAGGCCAGGGACACACGCTCCGGGTCGCGGGAGTTCCAGCCGTCTTCAGCCAAGCGAACTTTTTCAATGGCCGATTCACGGGTGAAAGGGGGTAATGGCGGACGAACTTCGGAATTAGACATTTAAAGTCTCCGTATCAAGTTAAAGTTCAAACGTTGTGTCGAGCTTGATCAAGTTGCTACAGGTCCAATAACTTTCGCGCCATGCATTGCGCATTATCGGCGGCACTGTGATCACCCATTACAAGCGCCACGGTAATGGCACCGTCGATCAGGATCAGCAGCTGTCTGGCCAGCAGCTGCGGATCCTCGGCACCCTGTTCGGTACACAGCTCGCACACGTAGTCGAGCAGCTTCTGTTTATGCTCTTTGGCGACCAGGCGCACCGGGTCCTGCGGGTCGCCGGTTTCACCGCTGGTGTTGATGAAAGCGCAGCCACGGAAACCTTCGGAGGCGAACCACGATTTGAGTACGGTAAACAGGTTGAGCAGTCGCTCGGCCGGAGTTTGTGCCTGGCCGACTGCGCCTCTGTACCAATGCATCCAACGCTGGTCGCGGCGTTGCAGGGCCGCCACCACCAGTTCGTCCTTGTTGGCGAAGTAGCGATAGATGCTTTTTCTGGAGACGCCGGCGGTTTTCACCAGAAGATCCATGCCAGTGGCGGCTATGCCACTTTTGTAGATCAACTTTTCGGTGACATCCAAAATGATGTCGCGTGTGTCATTGCTAGTGATTTCGTTCATGTAGCAAACAGTAGAACGAGCGTTCTCCTTGGTCAAACGGTTTTTGTGGTGTTTGACAAATGGTCTTCGCGAGCAGGCTCGCTC